>DMPB01000044.1:17978-23098 GCA_003456175.1 Chitinophagaceae bacterium
GCCCTGTATGACTTGTAGCATCCGCGTTACAGTTGCATCTATATCAACGGCCATTCAATATACGTTCCTTGGTTTTTGAAAGCATACCTTCTTTAATACCAATGTAATGGTCTATCAGTACACGGTTTTTAAATACCAATAACTGTGGGAAAATATCGCGTTTCTTACGTAGTTGATATTGCAGTAAGGTATTGGTATAAGTAGGGTACAATGCCGCTGTTGTAGCCATGTGCTTTAACACACTATCCTTCGGCTGATCCATTATTAAAACAATGTCACACAATGCAGCACAGTCGTTCAATACATCTAACTTTTGTATTAAAAACTGCGAATACCCACAGCCTACACCGCCGTATACAATTACGGTGTAAGGTTTGCTTCCAATGGTTTGCGTAGCTGTTGGCAACACCAAAGCACTACTGTCAAAATTAGGATAACTTGTTTGGGCTTGTACGTGTAAGCCAAGCAGTAGCAATGCTATTGCAGTTGTAATACGATGTATCATAGTTGCTATCTCATTCATTTACCGTAAGGTGTACTTACGTAAATATAAGATTGCCACACATTACGGCGATAAACGTTCACGTAACCAATCGGTTTGGTTGGTAAGGGTGTAGCGGAGGCGGTCGTGTAGGCGGCTGCTGCGGCCTTGCCAAAATTCAATTACTTGCGGCTGTATTATGTAACCACCCCAATGTTCGGGGCGTGGTGGATGGTCGCCAAATTGCTGCATTAGTTCGTTCACACGATGCTCTAAAATGGTGCGGTCGTTAATAATGGCACTCTGGTTGCTAGCCCATGCACCAATGCGGCTACCTAGCGGGCGACTATGGTAATACGCATCGCTAGCAGCAGCATCAATTTTTTGAACCGCACCTTGTATGCGTACTTGGCGTTCTAACTCTTTCCAGAAAAAAACCATACAAGCCTTTGGGTTGGCGGCTAATTGGGCACCTTTTTGGCTGTTATAGTTGGTGAAAAATACAAAGCCATCTTCATCGTAACTTTTCAATAACACAATACGAGCATCGGGCATGCCTTGCGTATCTATGGTGGCAAGGGTAAAGGCGTTCACCTCATCAATATCGCTAGTTACAGCCTCGTTCCACCAAATCGTGAATTGATCGATAGGATGGAGCAATGCATCGGCTTCGTCAAGACTTTTCAGCATGTAATCGCGGCGTATATCGGCTATTTCTCTTTTCATACAAAGTAGTTGTTCATTTACGTAAGTGTTCAAAATAACTTGCTCTATTAACAACGTAGGCTGCTATCGGTTGTAAGTATTGCTGATGTTTGTCAGTTATTCGTTGTGCTCTGTACCATGTGCAAAAATTCGGCTTCTGTGAGTATGCTGATGGTATTGATTTTTTTCGCTTTTTCGAGCTTGCTGCCCGCATCGTCGCCTACAATCAAATAATTCAACTTACTACTAACGCCGCTCAACAGCTTGCCGCCGTTGGCTTCTACCAAAGCTTCGGCTTCGCTGCGTTTCATTTGCGTAAGCGTACCGGTAAATAAAAATGTTTTGCCTTGTAACTGCCCATCGCCTTGCGCTGCAGGTTTTTTGGTATTGGTAAGTTGTAAGCCTAATGTTTCTAGTTGTTCTAGTAGCGTAATACTTTCAGGCGCTTGAAAAAACTCATAGATGCTGGTAGCTACCTTGGGGCCAATATCTTCAAGTTGCATCAACTGCTCGATGGAGTACTGTTTTAGTTCGAGCAAGTGGGTTACATGGTTGGCAATGGTTTTGGCGGTGGTTTCGCCTACAAAACGTATGCCTAAGCCATACAATAAGCGGTATAAAGGTTGTTGCTTGCTGGCTTCGATGGCCGCTTTGAGGTTGTCGATAGATTTTTTGCCAAAGCCTTCGAGGGTGCTAATAGCATCGAAGTTTAAGGTGTATATGCCAGGTATTTGCGTAAGCAGTGCTAGTTCAAAAAACTTGCGGACGTTGGCTTCGCCAAGGCTGCGAATATCCATGGCATCTTTACTTACAAAGTGTATGATGCGTTCTACCACTTGTGCCTTACAATCGGGGTTAATACAGCGCCACACTGCCTCGCCTTCGGGTTTGTGTAAGATGCTATTACACACAGGGCAGTGCGTAGGAAACACAATGGGCTGTTCGCTACCATTGCGAGCATCGGGCAGGCTTTGTACAATTTGTGGTATTACATCGCCAGCACGTTCAATGAGTACACGGTCGCCTATGCGGAGGTCTTTTTCTTTAATATATTCTTCATTGTGTATGCTAATGCTGCTTACGGTTACACCGCCAATAGCAACCGGTGCTAGTTTGGCCACAGGCGTAACGGCACCGGTACGCCCTACTTGAAACTCAACACCAAGTAAAGTGGTAGTAGCTTGCCTTGCTTTGAATTTAAAGGCAATTGCCCAACGTGGGTGATGGGAGGTCATGCCTAATTGCTCTTGTAGGTGGTGGCTATTCACCTTTATTACCATGCCATCAATTTCGTAAGGTAGGGTGTCGCGTTGTGCTTCAAAGGCAAGCACATGAGCAATCACTGCATCAATACCTGTAACCACTTGCTTTTCTTGTTGCGGACTGCGGAAGCCACAATCCCACAGCATTTGTAAGCTTTCGGCATGCGATTGCGGCGTGCGATTAGGCTGCTTGGCATTGATGTAGCTTACATTGTACAAAAACGCTTCGAGATTGCGTTTCGCTACTTCGGCAGGGTTTTTCATCCGAAGGCTGCCACTCGCTGCATTACGCGGATTAGCAAGTAACGGTAAGCCAAGTTCGGCTTGTTTTTGGTTAAAGGTTTCAAAGGCATCTTTTCGCATAATTACTTCGCCTCTAATCTCAATTTGCTCAATACCGTAGTTGCTGAAAGGTGCGGTAAGTGGTATGCTCTTAATGCGTTTGGCGTTATTGGTAATATCGTCGCCTTGAACGCCATCGCCGCGTGTAGCTGCTCTAACGAGGCGGTCACTTTCGTAAATGAGACTAATACTAGCACCATCGAACTTGGGTTCAATGCAGTATGTAATGGCATCTGTGCCTGCCGCTTCGCGGTTTTTACGATCCCAATCGCGAAGGTCTTCGGCATTGTAGCTATTCTCAAGGCTTAGCATTGGCACCAAATGTTGCACCGTAGTGAAGCCTTCATTCAAATCGCTGCCAACCCGTTGGGTAGGGCTGTCGGGTGTAACGGCAGCAGGGTATTGTTGTTCTAAGCGTACCAGTTGTTGATACAAATGGTCGTACTCGGTATCGCTAATTAGCGGTTGGTGTAATACATAATATCGGTGTTCGTGAAAACGCAATACCTGTTGAAGCGATGCTATATCGGCGATGTCAATGATTAAACGTTGTAGAAATTCTTGTGTTTTTTGCAGCACATCAGCGTTATTGGGTGTCGTATTCATAGTTCAAAGTTGCGGCTTCAAAGAATTATGCCCTACACGCGTGGAATATTTTAGTTTAGAAATTAACCTAAGTATTAAAAAAAGATTAAAGACTTTCTATATGGCCTTTCATTTGAGAAAAATGTAAAGGTTTTTTTAAATTTTTTTTGGGATTGCGTAATTTTTACACACATTTGTATGTGTAATTAATACACATCTTCGAGAAAACAAACGATTGCCAACAAATGAAGCGAATTGTACTTCTTTGTCTCTTGCTATGTGGTGTACGTGCTTATAGCCAGTTGCTCAACTGGTCGCCAGCCTTCATTCAAGAAACAAGTGCTACCGTAGAAATCAATGCCGATGCAACTAAAGGCAATCGCGGATTATTAAATTACACGCCGCCGACGGATGTATATGTGCATATTGGTGTAATTACCAACTTAAGCACGTCTTCAGCCGATTGGCGTTACTCACGCTTTACTTGGGGTACTACGCTTGGTGCAGCAAATGCTACTTTTCAGGGCAATAATATTTGGCGCTATACCATTACAGGAGGTTTGAGAACCTTCTTCAATATTACCAACCCTAGCGAACGCATATTGCGGATCGCTATTTTGTTTAGAAGCGGTAATGGTAGTAGGGTATTACGTAATGCCGATGGCAGTGATATGTATATTCCTGTGTATGATAATGGTTTTTATGCCCGTATCAACACGCCTGCTCGACAGCCTATGTTCGCACCACAGTTAGAAACAGTAAGCAGAAACCTTGGCGATCCACTGAGCATTCAAGCGTCTAGCAGCGCCAATAGCAACTTACGTTTATTGTATAATGGTACTCAAATTGCTACAGCCAATAACACTAGCACTATTAGTGCCAATACGAACATTAGCAGCTTTGGCGATCAAACCATTGTAGTAGAAGCGAACAACGGAACAACTACTGCTACCGATACCATTAAGTTTTTAGTGCCACCTACGGTAAATGTAGCACCGGTGCCAGCTGGTTTAAAAGATGGTGTTAACTACGAACCCGGTGATACTTCTGTAACATTGGTAATATATGCTCCTAGAAAAACAAGAATAGCCGTGTTAGGCGATTTTAATAACTGGCGTGAAACTGTACAGCATCAAATGAATAGAACGGCTGATAGTTCTAGGTTTTGGTTACGTATTACAGGCTTAACCCCAGGTGTTGAATATGCATATCAATATTTAATTGACGGAACACTTCGTTTGGCCGATTATAACACCGAAAAAATATTGGATCCTAACAGTGATCAGTTTATTCCTACTGCTACGTATCCCAACTTGAAGCCTTACCCAACTGGCCAAACTACTGGAATTGTAAGTGTGTTTCAAACCGCTAAGCCTGCTTATAACTGGCAGGTTACTAATTTCAACCGACCTGATAAGCGGAACTTGGTGATATATGAGTTGCTGGTAAGAGATTTTATTTCAGCTCGCAATTACAGAACCTTAAGAGATAGTATACCTTACTTCAAGCGTTTAGGTGTGAATGCTATTCAGTTCATGCCTATTAACGAGTTTGAGAATAACGAAAGCTGGGGCTACAACGGTAGTTTCTTTTTTGCGCCTGACAAGTATTATGGTACTGATAACGATTTAAAAGCATTTATTGATGCTTGCCACCAAAACGGAATTGCTGTTATTCTAGATATTGCATTGAATCACCATTTTGGTCAGAGTCCAATGGTGCAGATGTACTGGGATGGCGTGAAT
>DMPB01000044.1:23307-23502 GCA_003456175.1 Chitinophagaceae bacterium
CTGGGATGGCGTGAATAATCGTCCGGCAGCAGATAATCCTTGGTTTAATCCGGTAGCGAGGCATGCCTTTAACGTAGGCTTCGATATGAACCACGAAAGTGCTGCTACAAAAGAATTTACCGAAAGGGTCATCGACTTCTGGTTGAAAGAATACAAGATAGATGGCTTCCGTTGGGATTTAAGTAAAGGCTTTAC
>DMPB01000044.1:23726-23946 GCA_003456175.1 Chitinophagaceae bacterium
TGGGATTTAAGTAAAGGCTTTACACAACGCCAAACCTGCGATAACAGCGGTGGTAATTGCGATGTAGGTACTTGGGGTAATTACGATGCAAGTCGTGTAGCGATTTGGCAGAATTATTACAACCGTATGCAGCAAGCATCGAATGGTAGCTATTGTATTTTAGAGCATTTTGCTGCGAACAACGAAGAGATTGATTTGAGTAATCGTGGTATGTTGTTAT
>DMPB01000044.1:24169-24322 GCA_003456175.1 Chitinophagaceae bacterium
TAATCGTGGTATGTTGTTATGGGGCAATGCGAACTACAACTTTAGAGAAGCTACTATGGGTTGGGTAGCCAACAGCAACCTTAGCAGCATGTTACATAATGCTCGTGGTTGGAGTAATCCCCATTTGATTGGTTATATGGAAAGCCATGATGA
>DMPB01000044.1:24567-24740 GCA_003456175.1 Chitinophagaceae bacterium
GGTTATATGGAAAGCCATGATGAAGAACGTATGATGTATAGCAACATCAATTTCGCCAACCTTAGTAACGTGAATTATAACACACGCAGCTTGCCTATCGCATTACAGCGTAGTGCTATGGCTACCGCATTTTGGGCAGTAGCACCAGGCCCTAAAATGTTGTGGCAATTTGG
>DMPB01000011.1:0-433 GCA_003456175.1 Chitinophagaceae bacterium
CGAAAAAAATAAACCCCTCTTGTTCACAACCTGTGGATAATGAAAGTGTATTTTTTGCAATTGCATATGCGTCTTGCCTTTGCTGCGATACCCACATGTGTGGGTAACAAAAAAATTATTTCTTTGTATTTCAAATTGTTTGACATTTCCTTCTAAAATGCACGTTAATGTTGCTTTTCAGCAACTTTCTCATTTTAAACTTATATATTTTAATTCATAAAAAAATCCCTCAACATCTTGAGGGATTTTCAATTTTATCTTGTTCTTTCTTTTATATCGTTACAGTAATTCTTATCAAATCACTTTCGGGTAATTGAATATTATCGGGTAGTAAAATCGCTAAAGCCTCTTCTTCCCTTCTGCGAATCAATCCATTCATCCCCTTTCCTACCCATAATCGCTTCATGCTTCTTATCAAACTAGCCATGGTTCT
>DMPB01000011.1:686-2032 GCA_003456175.1 Chitinophagaceae bacterium
CTAGCCATGGTTCTGTCGCAATCTTTCACAATGGCATCAATCAAACCTCGCATTTCTCTTCTTCTATCGGTATCGTTCACATCGTTGCCACGGTTGTATACCAGCCCCAAAATAGCCGTTTGTTCAATTGGGTGTAGTCTAACCACTCCCCTATACACCCGAATGGTATTACGGGCAAATTCTGGAAGCGTAACTCTATAAAACACACTATCTGCGGCATTTAACGGAACACTTACGGCTTGTAATGCTCTGTTACGCTTCAAAGCTGTTTCTGCCCTTTCGCCTTTTAAGCCCGCTACCATGCACAATACCTCTATAACACCTGGTGCAAGCAAGCCACCCCAATCGCTGCGAATCTGTTGTACGGTTCTGTAACCCAAATCATACCCTTTGCCAATAGTTACACCGCTTTTTAAGCCCGGCCAAGTTGGTTTGTGTAATTCTCTGTTATACAGTTCATTGCTGCCTATTTCAAAGTCTACAATGAGTGATTGAATGTATTGCTTCGAAAGCGTTAAAGTAAAGTTGTTACTAAGCCTGCTCATCATCTGGAATTTTAAAGGGTGGTACAATAATGTCAAACACATATTTCGCTACAAAAACACCGGCACACAACAGGCCTAGTGCAAGTACAATTTGCCACCAGGGCCATCGTTGTGTTTGCTTACCGCTATCCTTTTGTACTACTGTGGTTGTAACCTTACCTGATTGTTGTTTCGCAATAGTGTTAGCTTCAGTAGTGGTGCTTGCATTACTATCGCTTTCTGTTTTCGTATGCTCCTTTGTATAGGTGATACTGGTAGGTAGTACACCTTGCGGTAAATGCACTACATCAGGCTTTGCTTTTGAACCACTATCCGGTATAGTTCCAGCGGTTTTAAGCTTGGGAAATGGTGGAAATTTCCATTCCCAAGTTTCCTTGATGGTTTCTCCTTTGGCCGTTTTAGTAACTGCGTTTACTGTTTTTGAAGCTTGGCTGTCAACCTTATTTACGTAAGTACTGTCAACCTTTGCTTTATAAGTTTGCTTACTCTTTTTGGTGCTGTTACAAGCAATAACTCCTAACGATAAAGCCACTAGCAACAACTTTTGAGCATCTGCAGCTTTGGTTACAGGGTTGTTTTTAATTTGGAAGGTGAGCAGATTTAGAATGGGTTTGATAAAGAACTTGGCAAACGTACTATTGCTATCAATGGCATAAAGGTTCTCAAAAATGCTAGTTACCTCTATGTAAATGATGAATATCAGTAAGCCATCGTTCAACCATTTCAATACGTTTTGCACGTCGATATAACCATTCTCTTTTGCCGAATGGTTTAGTATAACACAGATACCGATACTGCCCA
>DMPB01000011.1:2276-7102 GCA_003456175.1 Chitinophagaceae bacterium
GTACTGGATGATTTTGATAACACTTTTTCGATAGCCTGAGCTGGTACGTACTTTGTTTTGCAGCACTGCTTTGATGATGCCGGTAATAAAGTCTAGCACCATGGCAATAATCATCCAAAGCAATAACGATAAGCTTGGGAATGCCACTGCTTTGAAAAACAAAATAGGGATTGTAAAGATGAATGCTGTTTTCATTAATGATGGTTTAGGCATGGCTTCACGGTTTAAAGTGAAGAATCGGTTTTAGGTTCGTAAATAATTGGAGGTAGCGTTTTAACCCAAGGGATGTTACACTGTTCTACTTCTTCTTTGGATATAATCCAACGGTCTTGTTGATCTTGAATTGGATTGAACAAGTTGCCCGGTGTTACTTCTGTGGATCTCAAAGCTTCTGCTTGTGTTGGTGTTAATTGATAAACAGTATTCATAGGAATAGATTTAAAGTGCTCGTCCTAAATCAGATTGGAATTGATGTACGATGTTGTATAGTGTGGTTACCTCAGCATCGGTAAGCGTTTGTCCAATAAATGCAAACCTGATTTCTCTATTAGAATAAAACTGAGGAGACCCATTGTTATTTCTTGATGCAATGTAAAGTTGACCATTTGGTGGAGCTCCACTTGTATTGTTGGCTGTTCCAAGAATTGTTGTGTTATTGTAAGCTCTAACCTGAGTTTGTGATATTCTATTTAAAACCCATAACCCAGTTGTTGGCCTCGATGCATAAGAAATAGTTGTTATTGGAGTAATTGGAGAATTAGCTCTCATAAACATACTTGTGTTTGAGTAACCTAGCATTAAAGCATTCGTTGCATCATAAACCCCCATTTCATAATCGGCTGTTGTAGTTGGAGCTATGTTTGTTCCACTATACACACCTAGTGAAATATTATTTGTGTTCGAAGATGTTGCTGGATTAAAGTATGTATTAGCATAAGCATTAACCCCATTTGGTAATGCACCTGTAGTAGAATGAGACCAACCCCCAAAAAAATCTAACCTGTTTGCTTGATTCGTGTTTCTTGCATCTTTCAAGTTAAATCTATGGGTTTCAGAGGTACCTCCTATCATTGGATATACAACCGTTAATTTATTCCATAATCCAGAACCCTTTAGATCAACAACTAATCTATTTAAAGCAATCAGATGACTGTTGTTTTGAATGTTAGTAGCAGCAGCAAAATTCATTGCATCAACATCTAAGCGTAGCTTAGACATGTAAGTAGCTACAATGTTGTTGAATACCCATACTTCTTCATCACTTAACCCACTGCTGATATATGCAAATGAGCAAGTTCTGTTGCTAAAGTTTGAAGCTATTGAACTATTGGGGCCCGTTACACGGTTAATAGCTCCAATGTAGATATTGGCTACGGAGAAGCTTTGGTGCGGATTATTTGAAGCAATAATTAACTGACCGTTTTGAAATAGTTTAACCTCATTTGTTGATCTACAATTAACAATAAAGAAGCCAGAAAAATCATTGATTAAAGTAGTTCTTGCTCTATTATCATTAACTGTACCTGCAATGCTGCCTTCAGAAATATTTCGATCACTAATAGGTGAAATTGATGGCCCTTGCTTGATAGCAAGCCCAGTTGTAAAACTGCTATCCCCAAACTGAACACCTGGCGCAAACTCAAATCCCATCTCGAAACTCTTGTTATTCAGGTTATTTACATTTGATTGTGAGTAATAACCGAAACTTAGATTGCCAGTGTAAAGCGTCATAAACAAGTTTCCAGAAAATGTATTCGCCCAAGCATCAATGCCATTTGGATTAGCACCAACATCATTGTGCGTCCATCCTCCATTAAACTGAAGCTTCAGTGCTAAACTTGAATTTCTAGGATCTTTCAAATTGTAACTATGACTATTTGCATTCCCACCAACCATAGGATAAATAGCATAGAACTTCGACCATAAACCCTTTCTTTTTAATTCAGTAACTAGATAAAAAATTGCATTAATATTTTTCCCACCGGTAATGCCAGCGTTGTTTATAAATGAAAGGGCATCTTTATCTTGATATAAAGTGGCATAAAAAAATTGATTTTGAGCACTCAACATGTTACATATCAACAGCCCAATTACAATAAGTATTTTCTTAGCGAAAATCATAAGCGTATGTTGCATTGAAATTTGGATTTACAAACCAGAAACTGATTACATCTATTGAATTAGGAGATGTTGTTAAAGAAGGTGAAATGGCACTTGGCCATCTGATGTTACTCGACCATCCTGAAATGCTTCTATTACCTACATTATCTTGAACAACCCTTAGAATATAAATTCCATTGGTTAAAGCATTGGTGATACTGAAGCTTGAAACATTTCCCGTAAGGGTAATTGTGGCAGAGGCGTAATTTCTATTCTGAACATCCCAAACTAGTGTTCCACTCATAGGTAAATTATCTATGGTGGTTGGAACTACTGCGGCTCTTGCTCTTGCCTCGGTGAAATAAAGATTGGTGCTCCCTTCAAAGGTTGAGTCTGTATTAAGAACTACAAACTGTTTATAACCGTTCCAATATCTTCTGGTAGCGTTGATGGCACTAATACTATTTTCCTTTAATTGAAGTGCTGCATTAACGCTTGAGGTAGTAGCAAACAAGCTTGTATTCGGTATGTCATCAAGTAATGCATAAGTACCTGATTTATTGGGATGCTCCCAATTCCTATTAGCTGTTAATGTTGTACTAGAAATCGTTCCTAAAAAATTGGAACCTGTGTTTTGAATGGCATAACTAGGAACAATTGGAGTAACCGAACTACTGTTGCCAGTGAGCAGTACATCGTTTAATGTTAGCCAATTAGCAGATAGATTTGTAACGGTATTCGAGTGCGTTGAGAATGAAAGATTGTATGCCCCTGTTCCTTTTGTGAATGAAATAGACTTTAAACTAGATTGCCATCTGGTACTGTCTGAAATATAATTCAGTGGACCTCCCCCATTGCCAGTTACATTAATGAACTGTTGATTAGTAACTCCCCCTTTTCTAATAAACAAATTACCTCCACTAATCCAGATGCTATCTACAAAAGGTCTCAATAGTCCCGGTAACACGTTGATGTTTCCAGTAAGAATTTTATTGAGCATTGCAGCCGTTATTTGTCGGTTGCCGTTGGGTACAATATTGGCATTGATAAATGCTCTTAAACTGCCTGTATCGCTAATGACTTGAGCTTGTGAGTTGACCACAACAAAAGCCAATGCTATTACTAAAAGTTGCTTCATGATTAAATTAAAAAGTCGTTTGAAAAATCTGAGTTGAAATCGCCGATTGGCTTACTATTACCGAGGATAAAACCCCTCCCTCCGTTACCAATAAACCAGAACTTAGTTGCCTCCACATCAAGTTCAATTCTTCCAATAGCGCTGTTGTAAGCATCTGCATTCCATAGTTGAATGAGCTCATCGGGATTTTCTACAACACCAAGAAGTTGGTTGGCTTCATTATAAACTTCTATCGGGTATGTTTGAATCCAATTACCATCACCATCTAGTACAGGAATAGTTAAACCTGGTGCTCTTCCGTAACCGCTGGTATATCTTATATCAAATGCTGTTACCATTTTCCTTCTGGGCAGTGTTCACTAACTACCAATGTTTTTTGTTCGCAAGGGCATCCGCATTTTTTGCAGCTTAAATTCTCTACATAGTTGGCTGTACCATTGAGTAATTGCAATGCCTTGCTAGTTTTTACAAATTCGCATCGCTTGCATTGTTTCAGTCTTAATTCTGAAAGCTTAGCCTCAGCAATAGAGGTAGGAAGCCATCCGTATTTTTTAAGCCAACCGATGAATATGTTTTTTATTGACATTGGCAATCATTGTTTTCAAAGTCTTGGTAGATGTCAAGTATCATAGGTCCATTACCTTGATAGCTTCTTCCGCTTGCATCGCAATTGCAGTCCTTATCGTACAACGGATATAAATGTTTTTGCTTACAGATGAACTTGTGCATGTTCTCAATAAGGGGGCCTATTTTGCCTTTGAGCATGTTTTGCTGTAAGTACTTCAGCGTTTTTAACTCTGGTGTGATTGCCCCAGCTCCAACGGGAAGTCCATCAAACTTGGGCGTATTATGTACAAGTCCTTGACTACTTAAATCAGCATAGTTGTCGGGATACGCTACCATTAATACACACTCTGCAACAAGTTGCCATAAATGCATTCTCCATAGTTTTCTATTCGCTTCAGATAATAGAGACGCACTGTTAATGAGTTCTCCACCTTGAAATACATCTAGTGAATTATTTTCTGCACGAACAACTGTTTGAAGCTCAACCTTATTTGTATCGGTTACAAACTTGTTTTTTTCTGCCAACAATGATTCATAGAAGTCGTAACCAAGGATATCTCTAATAAATCGCTCTTCAGCAACTATGATAACTTTTTTAATTCTATCATCACTTAACTGAGCAGCAACATTAGTCACCCGTTTTACTTCCGGCGCTGTTATGAGTGTTTCCCTGTGTAGGTGGTTGATTTTTGCCATTGTTCACTGTATTTGATTGCATGTACTCATCGCCATTTGTATCGTCTGTGTCTAGTCCGAGTTCCTCTCGTACTTCATTTCGCTTAATGGCTGGATCAATATTTTTTATCAGCGTTAAGAAGCTAGCTGGAGTAAGGTTTTCGAACTTCCACGTGTAGGATGCGAACTTTGTTCCCATCCAGTTATCACATATTTCCATCAATGGTTTAATGAAATTTTGAAGTAGGAACTCCTGCCTTGGTAGTATCACTTTTTTTAGTGCTATATCGTATACTGCTTTGATGTAGCCAGAACCCTTACCTAATGCACTACCATCATCAATACC
>DMPB01000016.1:0-325 GCA_003456175.1 Chitinophagaceae bacterium
GCTCGCCGAAGGCGAGCCCCATAGCATTTATAGCTTTATAAAAATGCTTAACAAATACCATGTAAGCTACCGCCCTTGGCAAATAGCCGATCAATTTGTTTTTCTACTGTTGAATCTGTTTGTACAGGCGGTGCATGGTGCGGCTTAATGCGAGCATCTATTACTAACGGACCATTACAGCCCCAGTGTTTGTGTTGCACAAAAGCATCAATACCATGCATGTCGTGGCTTGGATTACAACGGGTATAAGTAACCCACAAATAATTACGCATATTGGCCGCAGTAAATGTGGCATCGTCGCACAGTACAATGATGGGGCAGCCAC
>DMPB01000016.1:556-3660 GCA_003456175.1 Chitinophagaceae bacterium
ACAATGATGGGGCAGCCACGTAGTGTAGTAATATGTGCCTTGAGTTGTTCATTCAATGCTTCAATAGTAGCAGCGGCATCGGCATAAGTAGTGAATGCTTTTGTTTGCAATGCTACTACACCGGGCATACACAATGCAGCTTTACCAAAGCCTTGTAAGCCTTGCAATACACTTGGCACTTCTCTTGAAAGTGTACGTATTACTTCGCCATAGGCAGCAAATACTACCTTGCTACCACTATTTAGTCCTGTGCCACTGTAATCTAACGTATCAATGGTAGTATTGGTATAAAAATGTACATCTCTATCGAGGTGAATGCGTTCTAAAACGTACTCCATGAAAGGCTGTACATGATGGACTGATAATTGGTTGGTTGGATCGGCAGTAATAAATAAAAACTTAGCTAAACTCAATTGTCCGGTACCAAGAATGTGGTTGGCAATGGTGAGTAGTTCGGCTGGTTGTTTGGTAGGTAAGTAAGGCGTGTAACGTTCACTACCAATGGCAAGTAACAATGGGTGTACGCCCGCAGCATCAACGGCATGTACTGCTTTAACGCCAGGTATTTCAGCAGGTATGGCATCGCCTGTTAATTCATGAATAAGTTCACCGAAACTAGTATCTTCTTGTGGAGGGCGACCTACTACAGTAAATGGCCAAATTGCGTTCTGGCGAGCATACACTTTATGTACTCGCATTAACGGAAAAGGATGCGTTAAACTGTAATAACCCAAGTGGTCGCCAAAAGGGCCTTCGGGCTTGTTTTCTTCAGGATAAACTTCGCCTGTTATAACAAAATCTGCATCGGTACTAACACAAAAGCCATCGCGATACGTATATCTAAAACGGCGGCCACCTAATGCACCTGCGAAAGTCATTTCGCTTAATCCCTCAGGTAGTGGCATTACCGCAGCTACAGTATGCGATGGAGGCCCACCAACAAAGCAACTTACTTTTAAAGGCAACCCTTTTTTATTGGCTTTGGTTTGATGCACACCAATGCCTCTATGGAGTTGATAGTGCAAGCCAATTTCTTTATTAAGCTCGTAATCGTTACCGGTTAATTGTATGCGATACATACCCAAGTTAGCCTTCATAATACCTGGGGTATCAATATCTTCAGTGTATACTTGTGGAAGGGTTACAAAGGCACCACCGTCCATTGGCCAATGTTGTATGAGTGGAATGTCGCTAATTTTTATTTCTTGATGCAGCACAGGTTTCAGCAAAGGATTTTTCAAGGGCAAGGCTTTTAAAGCGGCCATTGCGGTAGAAAAATTAGCAAGTGGTTTTTTAATGGCTTTGATTGGATCATTTTTCAAAGCTACCATTTGCTGCACTGCTTTGAAAGTATCTCTAAAAATGAACTTACTACGATCAAGCGTACCAAAAATATTGCTCGCAGCTCTGAACTGGCTACCTTTTACATTTTCAAATAAAAGGGCAGGCCCTTTGGCTTCATACACGCGTAAGTGTATGGCTGCCATTTCTAAATGTGGGTCAACCTCTTCTTTAATGCGAACTAATTGACCATTTTTTTCTAAATCTATTAAACAAGCTTCAAGTGAACTGTAATGCATGTAGTAGTAACAAGAATGTATTAAAAGTGTTGTGCCTTACGGCAAATGTACAATTGCACGATAACTAATATTATTGTAGTGCTTTGCTATGTTTGGTGAGGCTGTATTATAGTCTGCATCTACATTTACCGTAAGGTAAGATGCAAACAAGATTTAAGTAAGCAATTCTACTATTTTTGCGGCTTTTGAATCTGTGATGTAATGAATAGAACCTTTCTTACCATATATAGTATCTGTATTCTTTTTTATACTGCAAGTTGCCAGCAACCTCATAAAAAGCAACAAGCATCGGGCCCGCAGCCCGATATGGAGTTTGTACCGTTAGCTTCTGTAGCAAAACAGCGTTATGCGGCAGAGGCTCAGGCATATTGCGAAAAATATCTGAACGATAATGTATTTAGTGGTGCGGTACTCGTGGCTAAAAATGGTGAAATTGTATATGAGCAATACAGTGGTTTTAAAGATTATCGCAATAAAACAACAGTAACGCCTGAAACACCTTTTCACTTAGCTAGTGTTTCAAAAACATTCACCGGCATGGCCATCATGCGGTTGTGGGAGCAGGGTAGAATAGGGTTAGAAGATAGTGTACAACAATACTTTCCCTCATTTCCATACCATGGTATTACTGTTCGTATGTTGTTGAGCCACAGGAGTGGCTTGCCCAACTACTTGTATGCGTTAGAAACTTACTGGAATAAAAAAGTGAAGGCCACCAACCAAGATGTAATCAATTATTTAATCCAATTTCAACCACCAAGGCAACAATGGCCTAACCGTAACTTCCATTATAGTAATACCAACTATATTTTATTGGCTAGTATTCTTGAAAAAGTTACAGGTATTGGCTTTCCGCAGTATATGCGTGATAGCGTTTTTGTGCCTTTAGGTATGCACCATACGTTTGTATTTAGTATTGCCGATACTGCAAGCTATGTACCTACTTACAGTTGGAATTGGCGGGAATATGGTATGGATCATTTAGATTGTACGTATGGCGATAAAAATATTTATAGCACCGTTAGAGATATGCTGCTGTGGGATAAAGCCATGTATCAACACACTTTCGTGAAAAGAGCAACGATGGATACTGCTTTGGTTCCGCAAAGCAACGAACGTAAGAGCATGCATAATTATGGCTTGGGCTGGCGTTTGTTTCAAAGTGCTACAGATTCGGTCGTTTATCATAATGGCAAATGGCATGGTAGTAACACAGTTTTTTGTAGGCTTGTACAAGATACAGCTACCATTATTGTACTAGGGAATCGCTTAAATAGGAACATTTACGCAAGTAGGCGAATGGCTGCTATTTTTTCAGGCAAGTCAGAAGAAAATGTGTTAGAAGAATAGTTTTATAAAATTGCTGTACAAGCCTTAGCGCCAAGCCCTATATTTGAGAAAATATCAACGTACATGTTTGGGGTAACTATTTTGGGCAATAACTCGGCGATTCCTGCTTACGACAGGCATCCGACGGCTCAGGTAGTTACTTTAAATGAACAATTATTTTTGATTGATTGTGGC
>DMPB01000159.1:0-1164 GCA_003456175.1 Chitinophagaceae bacterium
CTTTTGGCAATGCTGTACCTACTACCGATGGTATCAGAGTGTCGTTTAGCGGTATCATACAAGGTAGAAAAGATGATTAACTTATTTGCCTTAAGGCGAAATCTTAGCTAACTACAAAGCGTTGTTGTGAAACAGCAACGCTTTTTTTTGGTAGCTAACCTTACGGTAAATGAATCACTTGTACGGTTGTTATTTAATAATTCACAATGGTGGAATACTTGTTCTTAATACAAAAGAAAAAACAACGTAGTTTGTAGGTATTACGTGTTTCCTATGCATCCTACGAGAGAGATTAATGCATTGTTTTCTTTAATCGACGACCCCGATGAAGAAGTATATGCATCGGTTAGTAGCCGAATTATTGCTTATGGCAAAAGCATTATACCCAACTTGGAGCATTTATGGGAAACTAACCCCAACGAGCATGTACAAGATAGAATTGAATTGCTGATTCATCGGTTGCATTTTCAAGACCTAGTAACCGATATTACGGCATGGCGTAACAATCCACATAACGATCTGCTTTTTGGTGCATTACTGTTAGCCAAATATCAATACCCCGATATCCAGGTAACACCTGTAATGGTTGATATTGAAAAAATTCGCCGCAGTCTGTGGTTAGAGCTCAACAGCTTTTTAACACCGCTAGAGCAAGCAAATATTTTCACTAAAATTTTGTATCACTATTTTCAATTCAAAGGTGCTGCTGTAACATATAACAACCCCGATGAGTTCTTAATTCATAAAGTATTGCAAACCCGTAAGGGTAATGCTTTCTCCAATGCCATTGTGTATCTTGTTTTAGCTGAACTGCTCGATTTGCCATTTAAAGTAGTACAAATTCCACGACAGTTTTTATTGGCCTATTTCGCACAACCACATCAATATCAAACTGCTTCAACAGCGCAACATAGTATTAGTTTTTTTGTTGATGCTGTGAACGGACAGGTATATAGCCATAAAGATATTGAGCACTATTTCAAACGACTTAATATCTCACCCACACCAATGCACTACGAGCCATTGAATAATCAACAAATCATTCATAAGCTCGCAGAAGAGTTGTCGCAATGTTTTAGTACGCCCCATCAGGCCTACAAAAAAGAAGAGTTAGAACAAATTGCAGCCCTGCTAGCGAATCAAATGCGTTAACATTTACCGTAA
>DMPB01000159.1:1489-2506 GCA_003456175.1 Chitinophagaceae bacterium
TTATAGTGTTTGCTTTCAAAGAGTAGCTTATTTTTACCAACGCAATATGATTTCGCCACAAACCATACAACAAATTCAAAGCCGTATTGATATCATTGATATCATAGGCGAGTTTTTGAAGCTTAAAAAGCGTGGCGTTAATTACATTGGTAATTGTCCGTTTCATGGCGAGAAAACACCATCGTTTACCGTATCGCCAACAAAAGAAATTTTCAAATGCTTTGGTTGTGGTAAGAGTGGTAATGCTATTACCTTTCTCATGGAACATGAGAAAATTAGTTATGTAGAAGCACTCCGTTGGTTAGCAAAGCGCTACAATGTAGATATTGAGGAAACACAAGTTACTGATGAGGTGCGGCAACAGCAGCAAGCAGCCGATAGCTTATATATATTAAATCAGTTTGCGAAAGATTGGTTTCAAGCACAACTTTGGAACACCGAAGAAGGGCAGCATATTGCTTTAAGTTACTTAGAAGAAAGAGGCTTTTCACACGAAAATATCCGCAAGTTTCAAATAGGATATAACCCACAGGGTGGCCAAGTATTTGCCAAAGCAGCCGCAGCCGAACAGTTTACACCTGAAGTATTGCTTAAGGCTGGCTTAGTGAACGATAGAAACCAGCAACTAAACGATAATTATAGGGGGCGTATAATTTTTCCTATTGTTGCCAATAATGGAAAAATTGTAGGCTTTGGGGCACGTGTTATTGGCAAGGCCGATAAAGCACCTAAATACATCAATACCCCCGAAAATGATATTTATCATAAAAGCAGGGTACTTTATGGCTTGTATCAAGCTCGTTTAGCTATCGATAGGTTTAAAGAGTGCTTATTAGTAGAAGGTTACTCCGATGTTATGAGCTTACACCAAGCAGGTATTGAAAATGTGGTAGCAAGTGGTGGTACGGCACTTACGGTAGAACAGCTACGCTTAATACAAAAGTATACCAACAATTTAACCATTGTGTACGATGGCGATGCGGCGGGTGTTAAAGCCGCCATGCGTGGCCTCGATAT
>DMPB01000119.1:0-2104 GCA_003456175.1 Chitinophagaceae bacterium
TTGCTACAGATACCAATAGCAAGCGAGTAGCTAGCCCTGCGCTAGTTACGCTTAACAATATTCGCAGCGAGAACGATTTTTTACAATTCAACAAAAGTTATGTTCCTATTGCAGTGCTTTGTGAAGGTAATTTTAGTTCATTGTATGCCAACCGAATTTCGGCGGCCTTAAAAGATAGTGTGCAGGCTGCTACCGGCTTACCATTTACCGTAAGGGCCAACCAACCATCTAAACAAATTTTTATTGCCGATGCCGATGTAGTAACCAACGTTGTCACAAAAACCGATGGTCCGCTTGAAATGGGCATGCTACCTTTTGAAGCCTATCGTTTCGCCAACAGAGAATTTTTATTAAACTGTGTTGATTATTTAGTGAGTGAGCGGCCACTGTACGAAGCTCGTAACAAAGAACTACAGTTACGATTACTAGATAAAGAAAAACTAAACAACAACAGTAGCTTTTGGCAATTAATAAACACCTTAATTCCGATACTACTTGTACTATTGTTCGGTGTTAGTTTTAATAGCTTACGCAAAAGAAAATACGCTACTACGCAATAACAAATATTTATGACCAAAGACCAAATTGTATACCTCGTATTCGGTATTGTACTTGTACTTGCACTACTGCTAGACTTAGTAATTCTCAACAAGAAAGATAAAATTACCACCATGCGACAAGCATTGATTCAAACCCTTTTTTGGGTTGGTCTTGCTTTGAGCTTCGGTATATTCATTTATTTTGAAGAAGGCGAAAAAGGCCCTACCATGGCATTAGAATACATCAGTGCCTACCTGATGGAATGGAGCCTAAGTGTAGATAATATTTTTGTGTTCATTCTCATATTTACGTCCTTTAATGTAAAAGAAAAGCACTACGGCCGAGTGCTATTAATTGGCATTTTAATGGCCATTATTTTCAGGGCATTATTTATAACCGTAGGGGTTGCATTGGTAGATAAATTTCATTGGGTATTGTATTTGTTTGGCGTTTTCTTAGTGTACACAGGCTATCATATGTTCACCACGAACGACGATGAAGCTTTTGAACCACACGATAGCAAAGTGTACAAGTTCTTGAATAAATTTTTGCCACTAGCCCCACACGATGGCGATGGCAAGTATGTTGTACGCGATGCTAAAGGCAAGCCACAGTACACTACACTATTTGTAGTAGTAGTAATGTTAGCTGCTATCGACTTGGTTTTTGCACTCGATAGCATTCCGGCTGTAATGGGTATTAGTCGCGAAAAGCTGGTAATTTATACCAGTAATATTTTTGCTGTATTAGGCCTACGTTCTTTGTTTTTCTTATTACGTGGCGCTGTAAGCAAGTTCGATTTTCTACAACAAGGTATTGCCATTGTATTGGTATTCATTGGTATTAAAATGCTTGCAGAACATTGGATTAACGAGTGGATTCCGAGTAAAGGCATACAAGTAACCATTAGCCTTGGTATGATTTTGCTTTGCATCGGAGGTTCTATCGTATACTCCATTTATCACAAGAAAAAGTACGTACCACACGATGTAGATGACAATACATTATAAATCTGCCAATGGTGTATTCGCTTCAACATATTGCACAAATTATACAAGCCAATATCATTGGCGATACGCCGCTTCATGCTACTATTCAATTTTTAGTTACCGATAGTCGCAAAATTGTTTTTCCAGAGCAGAGTATTTTTTTTGCCTTACCTGGCGCCGGCCGCGATGGGTATAATTTTATTGATGAAGTATACCAACGAGGTGTTACCGCTTTTGTAGTAAGTAAGCCTGTGACTATACAGCAATACCCAAATGCTGTTTTTTTAACGGTAACCAACACCTTACATGCGCTACAACAACTTGCAGCTTATCACCGAAAGCAATTTCAATATCCGGTAATTGCTATTACGGGCAGTAACGGCAAAACAATCGTGAAAGAATGGTTGTACCAATTACTGCAATCGAACGAACGTATTGTGCGTAGCCCACGCAGTTATAATAGTCAAATTGGCGTTCCATTAAGCTTATGGCAGCTAGATGCACAACACACCATGGCCATTATAGAAGCAGGCATTTCAGAACAAGGAGAAATGCAAGCCTTACGGCAAATGATA
>DMPB01000119.1:2325-3118 GCA_003456175.1 Chitinophagaceae bacterium
TGCAAGCCTTACGGCAAATGATATCGCCAACTGCAGCCATCTTCACCACTTTAGGTGCAGCACACAGTGCAGGCTTTGAAAGCCTTACGCATAAGGCCACCGAAAAATGGCAATTACTAACAGCGGTTGGTAAGCAATACTTACATGCCGATACCGTTGTACCGCATTTACCGCAAGGTGTGCTATCGCAACCGCAGGTTCGCAGCTTTGGCAAGCTACCTAATTGTACGCTGCATATTCAACATGTTCAAAAACAAGCAACCACCACCACTATAACAGCACGTTATCAAAATGCCTTACGGCAAATAACCATTCGCTTTACCGACGATGCTAGCATTAACAATGCCTGCTGTTGTTGGCTATTTCTATTAGACTATGGTTTGAACGATGCTACTATTGCAGCACGTATGTTACAGCTAACACCTGTGAATATGCGATTGCAATTAACTGTAGGCGTACATCAGTCGTATTTAATCAACGATAGTTATAGTAACGATGTATCGTCGCTTACCATTGCACTCGATTATCTACAACAGCAGGCAGGCGCTAGCAATAAAATAGTGGTGCTTTCAGATGTATTGCAAGCCGGCATACCTGCTGCACAACTATACACTGAAATAGGCCAGCTATTACAACAATTTGGCATTCGACAATGCATTGGTATTGGTACTGCCATTGGTGCACATAGAGCCATATTGCAAGCATACGTACCGCAATGTTTGTTTTTTGATAGTATTACGGCTTTGCAGCAAAGCCTAACAACACAACATTTTCAGCAAGCTTATGTGTTGCT
>DMPB01000119.1:3361-3558 GCA_003456175.1 Chitinophagaceae bacterium
ATCAAGCTTATGTGTTGCTAAAAGGGGCTCGCCAATTTCAGTTTGAAACATTACATCAATGGTTACAGTTGCAGAGCCATCAAACTAGGCTCGATATTCATTTAGGAGCCATGCAACATAACCTACAACAATTCAGGCAACTACTTACACCCGGCACCAAACTAATGGCGGTGGTGAAAGCTTATGGTTACGGTAGT
>DMPB01000120.1:0-23579 GCA_003456175.1 Chitinophagaceae bacterium
TACTACCGCGTGAAAGCAACAGCTGCCGATGGTAGCTACAAGTACAGTGCGGTAGCTAAGTTGAATGGCAAGGCAAGCAGCATAGAACTAAGCTTATACCCTAACCCGGTACAGAGCCAATTAAGTGTACAGTTAAGTCAGCCGGTGAAAGGACAGTTAGCAGCAAGAGTGGTAGACAGCAAAGGACAGGTAGTGTACCAGCAGAGCGGCATTAACCTAGCGGGCAGCAACCTATTACAGTTGAGCGTAGCACATTTACCGCAAGGTACGTACCAGCTAACACTCACGAATGGTAGCGACTTTACCGCCACGGGAAGCTTTGTGAAATAAACAGCAAACAACACTTTAAAAACAACAAGTATGCAACGTATCATAGGAAGGATGGCAACAGTAAGAGCAACAATAATGGTAGTGTTACTCATAGCAGCTACGAATGTGCAAGCACAGGGCCCCGACACCTTCGATGAGCCATCGCCGGCGCAGGATGCCCCAATCGATGGTGGTGTATCGCTACTACTTGCTGGTACGGCAGCGTATGGGATAAAGAAGCTGCGAAAACGTAAGTAATATTTCAATAGTAGCATTAATCACAAAGCCCAAGTGTGTTCTACATTTGGGCTTTGTATTTACCGTAAGGTAGCCTGAACAGAATAAATAGGATTGTGAGTTTTTTGAGTGGGCTTTTAAGTAATTTTTATAGTGGGGCAGGGAAAGGGATGCACATAGATATATGATGAATGAAATTAATTTGATATTTGCTAACATCTACAATTCCTCTGAGTTCTTAGCGATTTGCCAGTGCTATCCGTGTTTTCCAAATATGGATTTGCTGGATAATCAGTTGCCCGGCTGTATATGCATTTATCTGCTTTTCTATCCCATATTTTATAAATTTCTTCATACATATATTTTAAAAATAATAGAAACTGATTTAGTGTTGCGAATCCTGAGGTGCAAACTTAAGATAGCGAGTAAGCATAGTGTTACAGATATGAGACATGCTCATGGTGGTATGTAGCACTTGAGCCCTAGCCATACCTTACGGTAAATGAATACGCACACAAATATTTACCGTAAGGGTTACAACTACCCAATTATTTTGGTGGACTTATAAGCTCTTTTGAACAAGCAATTAGCACTGCATTAGGGTTTGATGCTGGGGTTTTAAGTATTTTTTAAGCGTAAGGCACACAAAGGGGTGAAGACACACATATTTTCTTTAATTTAAACTGAAGTATAGCCCAATCTACAATTGTATCATCATGTTAACGATTTCGATACATTTGAATTTTACTGCGAGAGGTGAATATACCCCACATGGCCGATTATGCCCACATGTACGACGATGCTTACTGCCTTATTAAGATTAAGGAGGGGGAGGAGTTTTACTTCAATCTCATTTTCGAAAAATACAGAGATCAGCTGTTTAGCTATCTCTACAAGGTTTCAAAGTCAAAGGAAATTGCGGAAGAAATTGTGCTAGATGTTTTCTTGAAACTATGGCACGGTAGAGAGGCTATTACCGAAATACAAAAGCTAGAATCTTTTCTGTACACGGTAGCTTACAATAAGGCCATAGACTTTTTTAGAGCTGCAAAGCGAAGCCCACTGTTACAGCAAGCAGTTTGGGATGTTTTATCGGATGTTGCTACAACAGATAGTGCCGATGCCCACTTGCGTGAACGGAATCTTGAAATTCTAATTAGAGAAGCCATTGGGCAGTTATCGCCACAACGTAGAAAGGTATTTGAATTGCGACAAGAGCATGGGTTAAGTTATGCAGAGATAGCTCAAACTTTAAACTTATCGACTAATACTGTGAGGAATCATTTGGCGGCGTCTGTTGAGTTTATTAAAGAGCATTTACGTAAGAATAATGCGCTTCTTTTATTGCCGGTAAGTTTTTTTGATAAATTTTTATAGGTTGATTAGTACATAGGTCTTTTTTGGTCGTCTTAGTGTTCAAATTGCGCCATATGTACCTAACTGCTTGTCTGTACGATATGCATAGGAACAATATTCTGTTCATGCATACTCCCTACGATACACTCATGCGTTCGTGTAAATTATTAGTGTAGCTACATATGCCACACTATTTGATTAAACATTTTCAGTTTTACCATTAACAATTGTTCACCATCCACTTTATTGATACATGAAAAAGCTTTTTCAATTTCAAGCGCTGTTATTACTCATATTAGTTGTATTCTCTTGTAAAAAGTCGAATAAAGAAGCAAGTGCGCCTCAAACACCTGCTGTTAATGAACTCGCACAATTAGAGCCGTATAATTTTGTGTTGGGTACACATGCCATATCGGGTAGTTATCAATTCACTACAGACAATAAATTGGTGGAGCAGGCAAAGCGAGTACGTGAAATGGGCTCTAACATTCTTAAAATTACATTAGGTAAAAATTCGGCAGATATCTATGGTATTCAGGAGGCCACAAGAAGTACCACAACGCTTGCACTTTTTACCAATAACCTACCGTACAGAACGGTATGTGATATGGATTTCAGATA
The DNA here is from genome assembly GCA_003456175.1 of Chitinophagaceae bacterium. Classification (GTDB taxonomy): domain Bacteria; phylum Bacteroidota; class Bacteroidia; order Chitinophagales; family Chitinophagaceae; genus UBA10646. The sequence continues at coordinate 2,524 of DMPB01000120.1, forward strand.
CATTTTCTTTTGGGTACATACGCTTACCAATATTGAATGGCGAAATGGCATTAGTGCAGCGAACGAACAGATTTTGTATAACGAAATGTACAGTTTCGCATCATTTATTCTTACGCGATACAACAATAGCGGCAAAACATTTTTTATCGGTAACTGGGAAGGCGATTGGTTATTAATACCGAATTATGATAGAACTGTAACTCCTTCGCCAGAGTCGATTGCTAACATGACCAAATGGTTCCAAATCAGACAGAGAGCTATAGATGATGCAAAGCGTGCATCAAATGCTCAAAATGTTAACTTGTATCATTACATTGAAGCTAACTTGGTATTAAAGGGAATGAATGGTGAGCCATGTGTTGCAAGAAGTGTATTACCTAATGTAGATGTAGATTTTGTTTCGTACTCAAGTTACGAGGCAATTAAGGATAAAACTTATGCTCAGAAGAAAACAGAATTAGAAGGTATTTTCAACTACTTAGAAGCACAATTAAGACCTAAAGCCGGACTTCCTTTTGCAAGAAGAGTATTTATTGGTGAATATGGTTACCAAGCCAATGCATCAGTGCCGCAATCATTTCAAAAGCAATACGATGAAACCAAAGAAATCATGCGGATATCTTTCGAGTTAAACTTGCCTTTTGCACTACATTGGCAGATGTACAACAACGAATACGAAAATGGAGTTTCTAAACAAATGTCGTTAATCAACGAATCTGGTGCTAAAACAAGGCAGTACACACTACATAATAGCTTCTATAAAGCCATGAATACTTATCTTAAAGATGAAATGAAAAAGAACAATAGGTATCCTACAACAGATCAGTATAGAACTAAGGCCATACAAGTATTAGGAACACTGTAAAAAATATAGATCAACACATTGGTACACATTGTTATTTTCTCCGTCTTAAAGTAACAACATTCAACGCCATATGCATCAATACAAGGAAGTACTCTCCAACCTCATACAAAAGTATCTCAACAATCAGATTTCTTCTGATGAGTACAAAGAGTTATGGCGAATACTGAATGAATTTCCCGATGAAGTGATATTAGATGAGCACTTACGTAAATTATGGGAATCTGTAAAATCAGATGCACCAGTTATAAAAGGCGAAGTTTGGGATAGCAAAATGCAAATAGCTAAAGAGCAACTTAAAGAAGAAGCACCAATATCAACTTCTAAGGTTCGTTCTATTGGTTTTCTCAAACGCTTCAGATGGGCAGCAGTTGCAGCAATTTTCTTAGTAGCTATTACTTCTATTGTAGTATTAAATAAACAGCAAGAAAAAAATATATATGCTGGTGCTGTAAAGCCAACAGTTGAACACGATAGGCTGCCTGGCGGAGATAAGGCGATGCTTACATTGGCCGATGGAAGTACGATAGTACTAGACAGTGCTGGTAGTGGTGTTTTAGCACATGAGGGAAATACAAACATTATTAAGCAGAGTGATGGCCAGCTAGTTTACAATTCCGGTGATGGTGCATCTAAAGAGTTGGCTTATAACTTATTACAAACGCCACGTGGCGGTAAGTATAAATTAATATTACCAGATGGAAGTAAAGTTTGGCTTAACGCAGCATCATCGCTACGATACCCTGTTGCTTTTGTAGGTAATGAGCGCCGTGTAGAAATTACAGGAGAAGCCTATTTCGAAGTAGCTAAAGATGCCACCAAGCCTTTTAAAGTCGCCTTAAACAACATGGAGGTAGAGGTGCTAGGCACAAGTTTTAATGTGAATGGCTATGCTGATGAAGATGAAGTAAAAACAACCTTGTTAGAAGGAAAAGTAAAAGTAAGTGCAAACAGTAGTACCAAATTTTTAGCTCCAGGTCAGCAAGCACAATTAAAGTCAACTGGTGCCATTGCTATTTCGAACAATGCAAATTTAGAAGAAACAGTTGCATGGAAAGATGGGTTCTTTCAATTCGAGAACAGTGATATCAAAGCCGTTATGAGGCAGCTGGCTCGCTGGTACGATGTTGAAGTAAGCTACAAAGGCAATATCAATAAACATTTCGTGGGTAGTATTTCACGCGATGTGAAATTATCGAAAGTGCTCTCCATGCTAGAGCAAACCGGTGAAGTGAAGTTTAAGATTGAAGGTAAAAATCTAATTGTTATGCCATAAAATCAAAGATTATCTACAACCAAAAGGGTGGGTATAAAAAAACGGAAGTGGTTGCAACACTCCCGTTGTAATAGGGCTCATCATTAAAATCAAGTTTCCGAAACTGCTTATTGTTAAACCCAAAACGAAGTTATGCCATTATGTTCACTGAGTTTTCGGCACCAGCTGAAAATTAACAAACCTCGTAGTTTTTTTAAACAAGCTTTATTGTCTATGAAGCTTATCAATTTATTCTTATTTGTTGCTTGCTTTCAGGTATCTGCGGAGTCTTTTGCACAAACAGTTACGTTGTCGCTTAAAGAAGTTCCATTTCAGAAAGTACTAAAAGAAATAAAGAAGCAAACAGGTTTCAATTTTATTTGCACTACAGAACAATTAGAGCAAGTTGGCAAGGTAACTATCGAAGCTAAAGCTGTTCCTTTAGAGCAGGCTTTGCAACTGTGCTTGCAGAACAGACCATTCACATTTGCAATCGTAGAAAATACCATTGTTATCAAGCAAAAAGTTATTCCTAATGAGTCTATCACTGAAAAAAGTGGACAACCTCCAGCTGATCTTATTCTCAAAGGAAAAGTTACTGATGAAAACGGAAATCCTCTAGAGGGTGCTTCTGTTGCTTTAAAAGGAAGTGGTAAAGGTGTTTTTGCCGATGCTAATGGTGATTTTACAATTACTGTTTCAGAAAGTTCTTCCATGTTATTAGTAGTTTCTTTCATTGGCATGGAGAATAAAGAAGTAAATGTTAAAGGCCTAAGTTCAGTTAAGATTTCGCTGCAAAAGCAAGAGTCTCAAACGCAGGAAGTAGTTGTTGTTGGTTATGGTAGCCAAAGAAAAGCAAGTGTTACTGGCGCTGTTGCACAGGTTGGTGCTAAAGTAATGCAGTCTGCCCCAGCTCCTAACACTTCACAGCTATTAGTTGGTCGCATGCCAGGCCTACTTGCGAAAACGGCGAGTGGCCTTCCTGGAGAAGATAATGCTAACCTCCAAATTAGAGGATATGGTAATGCTTTAGTAATTGTGGATGGTTTGCCAACTCCATTTAACCGTATTGATCCTAATGATATTGAGTCTGTTTCAATTCTTAAAGATGCGTCGGCTGCTATATATGGTGCTAGAGCGGGCAATGGCGTAATACTTGTAACTACAAAGCGTGGTAAAACCGGAACGCCTCAAATTACTTATACTGGTACTTATACCTATCAGATGCCTTCTGCATTTCAAAATACTGTAAATGCTGGCGACTGGGCAGAGTTACGTAGAGAAGCTGCTTTAAATTACGGATTAAGTCCCGGCGAGTTTACGGAAGAAGTAGTTAATAAGTATAAAGCAGGTACAGAGGCCAATTATAGATCTTATGATTGGCGAGAAGCTTTATTTAGAAAAGGTGCTCCTATGATGCAACATAGCATTACTGTAAGTGGAGGTACACCTACATTGAAATATTTTGGTTCTGTTGGTATGACAGATCAGCAAAGTGTATTTACTTCTGGCGATTATTACTATAGGCGTTATAATACAAGATTAAACGTAGATGCTACCATTGCCAAAAATTTATCACTACGCTTTGATATGCAATATCGTTTTGCGCAAGATCAACAGGTGGGTTCCATTGAAGATGTAATGGTAGATTTTAGTACTGCTCAACCACGGTATTCTCCTTATCTGCCCGACCCTAGCAAAAATGCTTATACAGGCTTTCAGGGTAGAAATCCCTTATTAAGAACCGATGCAAGCCGTAAAGGATATAATCGTACGAGTTCTAATTTTTTCAATGGTCAAATAGGGTTAAGCTATAAAGTGCCTTTTGTTCAAGGTTTGAAAATTGGAGCAGATTTTTTAGTAAGCCAATCGGCTGATTACACTAAAGTATTTAACATACCTGCAGAGGTGCATGAGTATGATTATGAAACACAAGTGTATACCTACATGGCTAACATGGGTAATTTTATTACTCTTAGAGAAACGAATGCTCGTTATTACCAACTATATCCGATGCTTAAAGTAAATTATGATCGTGATTTTGGTAAGCACCGTATTAGTGCTATGGCTATTGCAGAACAATTAGAAAATGGTGGTAACTCGCTTATGGCTTTTAGAAGAGATTTATTATCTCCATCCATACAACAACTTTTTTCTGGTGGACAAGATTTTCAGGATAATACAGGTACACAAAGTAATAATGCACGTGTAGCGTATATAGGAAAATTAAACTACGACTTTGCAGGAAAATATCTTGCAGAATTTATTTTGAGAGCCGACGCAAGTGCTAATTTCCCTACTAATTCAAGATGGGGTTATTTTCCTGGTATCTCTCTTGGTTGGGCATTTACGAAAGAAAAATTTATGGATAACATAGGACCATGGCTTTCGAATGGTAAGCTACGTTTATCTTATGGGCAATCAGGAAATGATGGAACTAGCCAATTCAGTTATTTAACAGGTTACGATATTGATCCTAACGGTTTTATTATAGGCAATACTTTTTATAAAACGATAAGCACCACAGGATTACCCAACCCAAATATCACGTGGGAAACAATTACCAACTATAATGTTGGTTTGGACCTTACATTTTTGGGTGGTAAGTTGAATTTTGAGGCAAACGTATTTTATCGTTTGAGGGATGGAATATTAGCAACACAGCAAAGAACTGTACCTTCTACATTTGGTGCAACCTTGCCTCAGGTTAATTTGAATCGTCAGAGCAATAGCGGATTTGAATTCATGGTAGAGTATCGTCCTAAAATCAGAAATGTTCAGCTGTCTATCATGCCTACATTCACATTAACAAGAAACAAATGGGAATACAGAGATGAAACAGCCTACACCGATCCAGATCAAATTAGAATTTATCAACTAACAGGTAAGTCGGCCAATTTATCGTGGGGTTATATTTCTGATGGAATTTTTATGTCTCAAGAAGATATCAACAAACTTCCATTTAATCAAGATGGTGTTGGCAATACTAGTTTACGTCCTGGCGATATACGTTATGTAGATTTGAACAAAGATGGTATTCTCGATTGGCGTGATCAGGATGTAATAGGAAAGGGTACTTTCCCTGAGGTTGTATATAGCCTTGTTACAGGTATTACCTTCAAGGGTTTTTCATTGGAAATGTTATGGCAGGGTTCTACTGGATTTAACTTTTACGTAAGTGGTGCAGCTGCTTCTATGTTCTCTAACGAATCTATTCCTTACGATTACCATTATAAGTATCGCTGGCAACCTAATCCTACTAACCCTACTGAAAATATCAATCCGAATGCACAATTGCCTGCTGCTTCTTTGGGGTTGAATCCGAATAATATTAAGCGTTCAGATTTCTGGATGAAAGATGCCACCTTTATTCGCTTACGTAATGTAAACTTATCTTATAGCGTTACTAGTAATTGGGTTAAAAAGGCAGGATTCAAAAATTTGCAAGTATTTGCTTCTGGCACCAATTTATTAACATTCACTAGGTTAGGTTTTTATAAAAACACATTTGATCCTGATGCCAACCTTAGTGGCGAAGGAAGAAATTATCCTATTCATAAAAATATCTCAGGAGGAGTTAGATTAACATTTTAAGTAAAAAACTATGAAAAAGATAATCATTGCTCTTGTAGTAATAAGTATGGCTGGTTGTTCTAAAGTGTTAGATATACAGCCGCTGGATATGATTGCTGAAACCGCTGTTTTCAGTGATAAAAATCTTATTGAGGCGAATTTGTTAAGCTTGTACGATAGAACTAAGTTCCAAGAACTTGGTAACCAAGAGAACTTTCGTATGGGCTTGTTAGCTGGCCCTGGTGGCGAATGTAGAGCCTTTGGCGATTGGCAAGATCCTTATATCGCATCTATTAAAATTTATGATAACACTGGTTCTGGTTTGCTTGATTATTGGGCGTACACCGCTATTAGGCAAATCAATGAATTTATTGATGGTGTTAATGGATCTTCATTTGAACAAAGCTATAAAGATCAAAAGGTGAGTGAAGCTCGTTTTTTAAGAGCTTTCATTTATCATCAAATGGTAAAGCGTTTTGGAGGTGTTCCTATCATTACCAAAGTATTGAAGCTAACTGATCCTCAATCAGAGTTGTATCCTGCTCGTAATAAAGAAGCAGAGGTGTACGATTTTATTGGTAGAGAAATGGATGATATAGCACAAATACTTCCAGCTAGTTATCCTGCCAGCAGTATGGGCAGACCTACGCGTTTTGCCGCACTTGCTTTGAAAAGTAGGGCTATGCTTTATGCTGGTAGTATTGCCAGATTTGGTACGGTTGAATTAGATGGTATTGTTGGTATTCCAGCAAGTGAAGCAAACAGATATTTCACTGCTGCTATGACTGCCTCTAAGCAGATAATGGATAACTCTTTGTTCTCTTTGTATAATAAGGTGCCAACAGATCCTGTAAGAAATTTCACACAATTATTTACCGATGAGAATAACAATCCAGAAGTTATTTTCAGTGTGAGATGGGATGCAACACTTAATAAAGGTCATTCGTGGGATGCACTTTGTACACCTGCAGGTTTCACTTCTGGTTGGAATTCTAACTTCAATGTTTTTGTTGAATTCGCAGATTTATTTGATTTTCAAGATGGTAGATCTGGTGTAATTAACAGAGCACTGCTTACGAATACAAGACTACATGATATTGACTCGCTATTTGGAAGACGTGACCCACGCTTCAGGGCTTCTGTGTTTTATCCGGAGTGTATTTGGCAGGGTAAGAAAGTATTCTTCCATTCTTCTACTCGCTATAGAAATGCTAGTGGCCAGGTGGTTACGAATAGTAGTGAAACTTTCATGATTCCTAATTCTATATCTACACAGTTTCCTGATGGTTTTTATGCAAAAGCTCCTAATCGTAATACGCAAAGAACGGGTATGCATTTGCGTAAGCGTTGCGATGAATCTTTGGCACAAGCTGTAAGCGGCCAATCTAGTACTGATTTCATTGTATTCAGATTAGGTGAAATATTATTAAACTATGCTGAGGCAGCTTTCTACTTAAATCAACAAAGTGAAGCTTTAAGTGCCATTAATGCTATTAGAACAAGAGCTCGTATGCCTTTGCGTACTAGTGTTACAGAAGCTAATATTCGTCAAGAAAGACAAGTAGAACTCGCTTTTGAAGAACATAGATATTGGGATTTGCGTAGATGGCGTATTGCTGAGCAAGAGCTTAATGGTAAGCGCCTACAAGGCTTAAATTACGTATACGATTATGATGCAAGACGTTACATCATTACATTAAAAAATGCCGAAGGTGCAGTAAGAGTATTTCAGCGTCGCCATTATTATTTACCGTTAGGTATTAACCGAATTGCCGATAATCCAAGTTTAGTAGAGAATCCCGGATACTAATAGCCTTAAAACAACACTAGAACAGCGCTTGCAATAGGCTAAGCGTTGTTCTATTTGAATTATTATTTTATATTATAAATCCTGTAAGTATTTATGGGTAAGTACATGCTCATGCCATATTTGAACAAATTGCTTACTAAAAAGTTAGCTAGTATTACTTTGCTCTCAATGGTAGTTATCGTTTCGCTTTGTTTCAAAGAAAAAAAAGGTAACGAACCTAAAAAGCCAATGAATGTGATATTCATTCTTACTGATGACCATCGTTTTGATTTCATGGGCTTTACTGGAAAAGTTCCTTGGCTTAAAACACCAGCAATGGATCAGCTTGCGAAGCAAGGTGTATGGGTACGTAATGCTACTGTTACAACGGCATTATGTTCGCCTTCACGAGCTTCTATCCTTACTGGTCAATATGCACACACACACAAAGTGGTCGATAATTTTTCTCCTTTACCAGAGAACTTAAACTTCTTTCCTGAATACTTACAAAAGGTTGGGTATAGTACCGCTTTTTTTGGCAAGTGGCATATGGGGCATGCAGGCGATGATCCGCAAAAAGGCTTCAATCATTGGGAGAGTTTTAGAGGGCAAGGGGTGTACTATAACCCACTTTTAAATATTAATGGAAAGCGTGTTCAGTATAAAGACAGTACCTATATAACCGATTTGTTAACAGAGCATGCAACTGCATGGATGCGTCAACAATCTAAGGATCAACCCTTTTTCATGTATGTATCGCATAAAGGTGTTCACGATGAATTTATGCCAGCACCACGCCATCGTAGTAAGTATCACGGTCAGCCAATTAACTACCCTTCAACTATCAACATAACAGCGAGTGCCACTAGTAAGCTACATGGCGATGTACGTACGAGTCCAACCGCTGCTATGGTAAAGAATGATACCAATTACAATGTGAAAGACATTCCACAATGGGTATGGGCACAACGTAATAGTTGGCACGGTGTAGATTTTATGTACGATGGTCGTGTACAGTTCGATGATTTTTATTATCGCTATTGCGAAACATTATTAGCGATTGATGAGAGCATTGCCAGTATTAGAAAAACAGTAGAAGAATTAGGTATTGCAGAAAATACGATGATCATTTACATGGGCGATAATGGTTTTCTAATGGGGGAACATGGTCTTATAGATAAACGTAATATGTATGAAGAAAGTCAAAAGGTTCCTTTGTTAGTATATGCACCTGGTATGTCACACAATGGTAAGCCTATCGATCAAATCGTACAGGGTATTGATATCGCCCCAACTGTACTAGATGTAGCTGGTGTGCCAATGCCAAGTAACATGCAGGGCCAATCATTCTTACCCTTGTTGCAAGACAAAAAAGTAAGCTGGCGTAACAAAGCATTTTACGAATATTATTGGGAGTTTTCGTATCCACAAACACCCACTACATTAGGCGTAAGAGAAGGTTCTTACAAGTTTATCTTCTATCCTGGTTTGTGGGATGTATCAGAGTTTTACGATTTAAGTACCGATCCTGAAGAAAAGAAAAATTTATATCGTCATCCTGCTTGGCAACCTGAAATTGCACGCATGCGAAAGGAATTGTGGAACTGGCTTTCGGAGACAGGTGGCTTGCAAATTCCACTTAAACCAATTAATGAAAAGCGTGGCGATTATGGTAGTAAGGGTTTATATTAATAATGAATATTTTATATGTATTAGTTAGCCTGCTGACAGTTACATTTTGTAGTGGGTTAATAATACATATACAGTTCACCTTACGGTAAATGATAACGCAATTACAATCGCCTCAATATGTCAGCGGTTAGTTATTGCACAAATAGAAACATGGCATTTTTCATGAACGATAGCTTACATACGAATATCAGAATCACATCCTTAGTGGTGATTACATTGTTGTTGGGTAGTGTTTTGCATGCTCAAAAGCAACTCAACTTTGGTTTGTCGAAACCACAAGCGATTACAACTTTACCGAAAGGTAAAGCCCCACTACAATCTGCAGTTCTAAAGACAAGATCCGGAAAAGCAGGACAGTTAACAATTGCAGGTAATGCCACTTATACTTTGAACAGTGGTTGGGAACTAACAGACGATGCAACACGTATTATAGGTAATGCAGCCTTGCATAGTGAAACAATCAGCAGCGAAGGTTGGTACGATGCAGTTGTGCCAGGTACCGTATTAACTTCTTTAGTAGCATCGGGTAAATATCCTGATCCGTATTATGGATTAAATAATATGTCAATAACCGATTCTTTGTGTCGCAAAGATTGGTGGTATCGTACTACGTTCGAAACACCTAGTAATGAGCGTGGAAAATTAGCGTGGCTTTGTTTTAATGGTATTAACTATAAAGCTCGTATATGGCTTAACGGACAGCATGTAGGCGATATGAAAGGTGCATTCGTACGTGGTAAGTTTAATGTAACCAAGCACCTAAAAATGAACGGACGCAATGTATTGCTCGTGCAAATATTGCCACCTCATAATCCTGGTATTCCCGATGAACAATCGGCGCTATCAGGCATGGGTAAGAATGGTGGTGTACATACATTAGATGGTCCTACATTTTTTGCTACCGAAGGTTGGGATTGGATACCCGGCATAAGAGATCGTAACATGGGTATTTGGCAAGATGTGCAACTCACATTTACCGGAAGGGTAACTTCTTTAGATCCACAAGTAATTACAGACCTGCCATTGCCAGATACTACAAGCGCTACAGTTACATTAAAAACTACTTTAATAAACAATAGCAGAGAAGTTGAAGATGCAACGGTACAATTTTCATTTGAAGGTGTATCTGTATATAGTAAGGTAAGGTTAGCGCCAGGTGAAGTAATGCCTATAGCTTTTACACCATCAGCGTATGCAAATTTGAATATAAAAAATCCACGTTTATGGTGGCCCAACGGTTATGGCTTGCCTCATTTATATAATGCAACTATTAAAATAACTGATGCGAAGGGCGTTGAAGAGATCAAACAATTCCGTTTTGGTGTTCGAGAATTTGCTTACGAAATGATGGCCGATACAGAAGCAAAAAAAGCAATGCGTTTTACATATAGCCCTACCGATATAAAGGCAGAAAAGCCCATTATCGATTTCACTAAGCGCCGTGCTTTTAAAGAAAAAATATTCATTCCAACACTGCGTCAAGATGCACCACTAGAGAAAATGGAATTAGTAGCTAATAGCGAAAATCCTTTTTTAGTAATAAAAGTGAACGGTGTTGCTATTTACTGTAAAGGTGGCAACTGGGGTTTAGACGATGCCATGAAAAAAGTAAGTAGAGCCAACTTAGAACCAGCATTTAGGCTGCATCGCGAAGCTCATTTCAATATGATTCGCAACTGGACAGGCGAAAGCACTGAACCTGCATTTTTCGATTTAGCTGATGAATATGGTATGTTGGTTTGGAACGATTTTTGGCTGAGTACAGAAGGGTTTAACTTGAATCCTGCCGACGATCAGTTGTTTTTAGAAAATAGTTTAGACATGATTCAGCGCTATCGTAATCATGCATCTATTGCTATTTGGTGTCCACGTAACGAAGGTTATGCTCCAATGGGTATTGAAAATGATTTAGCAATACAAATTGCTAAAGAAGATGGTACAAGGCATTACATTGGCAATTCACGTGAAATCAATTTACGCCAGAGCGGCCCTTGGCATTTTTTCGTGAATAACAAAGATTACTTCACCAAACATGGTGAAGGATTTACTACCGAAATCGGAACTTTTTCTGTTCCTGAAGCAAGTACCATTCGCAAGTTTATTGCGCCTGCAGATCAGTGGCCTATCAATGATGTATGGCATTATCATGATTTGCACACCAACAATCAAAACCTAGAAGGCTACTTGCATACAGCTGATAGCTTGTACGGTACTTCGAACAATCTCGATGATTTTAATCGTAAAATCCAGCTTATTAATTACGAAAGTCATAGAGCCATATTTGAAGCATGGAACAATAAACTTTGGAATAATAGCAGTGGGGTGTTGTTATGGATGAGTCATCCCGCATGGCCTAGTATGATTTGGCAAACCTACTCATGGGATTTTCAAACACATGGTTCTTTCTATGGTTCCAAAAAGGGATGTGAGCCATTGCATATTCAATTGAATGCTCACAACAATCAAATACTTGTCATCAACACTTCGCTGCATGATATAAAAAATGCTACAGCAACGCTACAAGTTTTTGATATCAATGGAAAATTGATACAAAGTAAAACAGCAGCAGTAGTATTACCCGCAAATACAAAGCTCGATGTATTTACAGCCGTATTAGATGATGCAACATTACCAGCCAATTATTTAGTTCGCCTTACGGTAAATGATAATGCAAATAAGAGCATTGCCACCAATGAGTATTGGAGAGCTAATGCTAATACAGGTCACTTCAAAGCATTCAATGAACTTCCAGTGGTAACGTTAACTGGAAAAGCTGTTCAATTGGTGAATGGTCAACTGAAAATCGAATTAGAAAATAAGTCCAAGCATCCTGCTATCGGTATTAAGCTAGATGCATTAAATAGATCCAAAGAAATAGTATTACCAGCTTATTGTAGCGATGGATATTTCACATTGTTACCTGGAGAAAAAAAGACAGTATTGTTAGCAGCAGATGCAGTTTCAACCATAGAGCAAATAAGCTTATCGGGATACAATGTTACTGGTACAGTAACAATAAAAAGATAATGGTATGATGAAAACGGCAATAACATTAGTAGTTTTTTTATTGGCAACTATTGTACACGGGCAAAAAGTGGTCGCATACGATACTATTACGCCTTTAGAGTCCTACAATTTCGTATTAGGAACTAATACCATTGGTGGGCGTTATCAATTCACCAACGATTCTAAACTACTCGAACAAGCGAAGCATGTAAGAGGTATGGGATCAAATATCTTAAAAGTTTCTTTAGGGCCTAATGCACCTAAAACTTACGCGTTGAATATTAATAGCAAGCCAGTAACTACGCTTGAACTATTTCATGCTACACCTGAGTACAAAAAGGTGTTTGATATGGATTTCAAATACATTTTCACTTGGGTACATACAGTTACTGGTATCAACTGGAAGAAGGGAATTAGTCAAAAACAGGAGCAAATACTATACGACGAGATGTTCAACTTCGCTAGTTATTTATTAACTACATACAACAACACAGGTAAAACTTTTTTTATTGGTAATTGGGAAGGCGATTGGTTGTTATTACCCGACTATAATAGAACGGCTACACCACCCGAAGACCATCTTCAAAACATGACAAAGTGGTTTCAAATCAGGCAACGTGCTGTAGATGATGCTAAAACAAAAACAACATCCAAGAATGTACAACTTTATCATTACATAGAGGTGAATCTGGTGCTAAAAGGTATGCGAGGCGAGCCTTGTATAGCACAAAGTGTATTGCCTTACGTAAATGTTGATATGGTCTCATATAGTAGCTATGAAGCCATTAAGAATAGAAGTTTCAGCGAAAAACAAACACAGTTACAAACTGTATTCGACTATTTAGAAAAACAGTTGCAACCTAAAGCTGGCTTGCCATTTGCCCGTCGAGTATACATTGGCGAATATGGCTATCATGCAAATAGTAATAAGCCTGAATCATTCGAAAAGCAATACAACGAAACTAAAGATATTATGAAAATAGCTTTAGCATTGAATTTGCCCTTTGCACTCCATTGGCAAATGTACAACAACGAGTATGAAGCCAATGGTGATTCAAAACAAATGTCACTCATCAATGAAGAGGGCAATAGAATGCCGCTGTATTTTTTACATCAAAAGTTTTATCAAAAAATGAACAGTTTCATTCAGCAGTATCGCAAAACCAATCGTAGCTATCCAAGCGACGCCTTATTTCGTCAAAAGGCTATACAACTACTAGATGAAGATGTATTTAAATAATAATGTAAACCCATTTATAAAATCAATTTTAAAAATCAATACATGAAAAAGATTTACACTTTGCTGTGTTCATTTACAGTGATGGCAACATCGCTTTCAGCGCAAACAACATTACCGGTGTATGAGCCTTTTGCTTTAAACCTAGGTACCTTAGGTGGCCAAAATACTTGGACGGGCCCTACTGGCGTTGATCAAGGTGCTCAAGTAGTAGATAGTAACCTTACGTATACTGGCTTGGCTACTAGCAATTCGTATGCAGTAAGAGTGGGCAATCAAAATGCAGGAGCTATACAGCAATTGGTTTTTTTACAACAAAACACAAAAACGTACACTTCTTTTTTGATTCGTTTAAGTGCTATGCCACCTGCTTTAATCGCTGGGTCTTATTATGTAACTATGGGAAATGGGCAAACTCCGGGTGCAACCATGTATGCTATTCCAAATGCCGATGGCACCACTTTTGAATTGGGTTTTAGCACATTAGCTGCTATACCAGCCACCAATAACCGAACCAATCAAAGCTTTCAATTAGGTGCTACCATTATGGTAGTAATGGCATACACACCTGCTACAGCCGCAAGCAACGGAACAGGTACTTTATCAGTTTGGGTGAATCCGTCTAGTGCCGATATTGCACCTGGTGCAACAGAACCAACACCTACGTTCACAGGTATTACTGGCGGTAATTTAGCCAATGTTGCTAACGTATTTATTCGCAGTGGTACTAACACAAGACCAATGATTTTCGATGAATTAAGAATCGGAAAAACATGGACAGAAGTTACCACTACAAGCGCTACGTTACCCGTAAAAATTTCAGATATTAGTATTACAACAAAAAGTAACACCAGTCAATTGAGTTGGACTTCTGTTTCAGAAACCAATTTTGGTAAGTACGTAGTTATGTTTAGTAATAATGGAACCGATTTCAAAGAAGTTGGTACCGTTATACCACAAGGTAACAATGCTAAGTATAGTTTTAGTTACGTACATCAAGTAGATGGATACTTTAAACTTAAAATGGTAGACTTAGATGGTAGTTATACCTATAGCAAAGTACTACAAGCTAAAGTAAAAGGCACGATCATTAAAGTGAGTCCTAACCCTGTTGCTGAACAGTTGCTGGTTACAGCTATGCCAGAAGGCACCAAAACAATTGTATTGTACAACCTGAATGGGGTAGTGCTCAAATCGCAATCTGTTAATAGCACTAATCATACAATGGCATTGCCAGCTTTGCCAACAGGAAATTACATAGTTAAAGTTTTGCAAGATGGAAAGGCTATTTTCTCAACCATTATTACGAAGTAGGTATATAAATATTTTGCTTACTGCAACTACACTATTATAATTTGTGGGTATTGGGATCTTATTAAAAAACGTAGGTGTTGAGCTTACGTTTTTTAATAACAAGAATGCTGTATGCTATGAACAAGCATTAAGGTTATATCAATAATTCCCCAATCGTGATAAGCCTATTTCTATATGCTCCGTTTTAGATTGTTTCATTGGTTTGTAATAAATAGCCATTAAAAAAGCCATCATACTCAAAGTGTATGATGGCTTTTTGTTGTATACCTTACGGTAAATGAGCGATTAGATAGACATGATTTCTTTTTCTTTAGCGGCAAGAATTTTCTCAACCGTACCAATGTTTTTATCAGTTAAATCTTGTACTGATTTTTCAGCATCTTTAGCAGCATCTTCACTCAAACCATCTTTTTGAAGCTTCTTAATATCTTCAATAGCATCACGTCTAATGTTTCTGATAGCAATTTTGGCCTGCTCTGCCTCACCTGAAGAACGTTTGGCTAATTCTTTTCTACGCTCTTCGGTAAGCGGTGGTAAGAACAAACGAATTTGCACACCATCGTTTTGAGGTGTAATACCAATATTAGCTTGCAGAATGGCTCTTTCAATTGGTGCTAACATGTTCTTTTCCCAAGGCTGAATGCTAATTGTTCTAGCATCGAGTACAGAAACGTTTGCTACTTGGTTGATGGGTGTAGGGGCACCGTAGTATTCTGTATTAATGCCTTCTAACATGCTAGGGCTAGCTTTTCCAGCTCTAATTTTTGTTAACTCGTACTCTAGGTGGCTCAATGCTTTCTGCATCGATGTTTGAGCATCATCTAAAATCAGGTCAATATCGGCTTGCATACAAGTTTGTTTTTGAAGTGCCGCAAAACTAAGGAATTGCTATGGCACAGCAATTCATTTACCGTAAGGTAGTAGATAATCAATAGAGCAATAATGCTGCTTAATTTTCCTCAACGTTGGCTTTAGCTTCGCTGATGTTAGCAGAGCGGCGACCTGTGAAAATAGAAATCAGTTTCACTTTCGGACTTTCCGTTATCAATGCAGGCTCTTCCTTACCATCTTCAGAGCGAATGACTTTCATAATCATTCTTGGCTTAGTAATGTACAACATGTACACTAATACAAAAAACGTTGCTATTTGTAACGCAATGATGTAAGTAGTGCCAATATGCACCAATAAGAATGAAAGTAAGGTGAATGCTAAGCTGCCCGCTCCCATAATAAGTGCTACAGCTCTATGCGATAAACCTCGATCGAGTAAGAAGTGGTGCAAGTGGTTTCTATCTGGCGAAAAAGGACTTTTCCCTTTTAAAATACGCATTCCAAATACACGTAGTGTATCCATTAGCGGTAATAACAGAATGCCAAAACCTACGGCAGGTGAAGCAGTACAAGGAAAGTGCTGAAAGTTGGGTGCTAAGTCAATAAAGCGTATTACTAAAATGGCATTTATAAGCCCTATCAACATGCTACCCGTATCACCCATAAAAATGCGAGCCGGCTGAAAGTTGTAAATTAAAAATGCGGCAATCGCTCCAGCTAATGAAAATGCAAGTATTGCATGTGGCCATTCGTTGTTAAGTGCAAAATACACGCCTAGCGCAAGCGTAGTAACAGAACCTACAGTGCCGGCAAGGCCGTCGGCACCATCTAATAAATTAAAGGCATTAATGGTAACTACAATGGTAAATAAGGTGAGTAATCGGGCTACTGAAATATCTAACTGATGAATCCCTAAAAAGCCTTGCATGTTGCTAATTAACAGCTGCCCTTTGAATACTAAAATAGCCGCTGCCATAAGCTGGCCAATGAACTTTTTGTGGGCACTAATCACCAGTATATCATCTTTCACACCGAGGAAAAAAATGATGATAGCAGCCAACAAATAATATTGAAAACTAAATTGGTTGGTAGTAAAAGTAAGTGTAAGTAAAAAGGCTACAATTAAGCCGGCGAACATACCAATGCCACCTAGTGAGGCAATAGGTTGTTTGTGAATTTTTCGTTCATCAGGTATATCGTACAACTTTTTCTCTGCCGCTATTTCAATGATAACGGGTATTGAGTAAAAGGTTATAAAAAAGGCTATAGCCCACCCAACAATAATTTGCTCCATGCGGTTGGTTTAAGTTAACGCTTGCTTTCAACGTTCTTTGGGGAGGTTCTACTTGCAAAGTAAACAGTTTACTTGTAAATGAGTACTTTTTGCTTCATTTTGCTGCATAATCATTTCGAGGTTTCATGAATTGATAAGTAAGTTTTGCGATACATCACATGTTGCAAAGCGTTAGCTTTGCCACCATTACAGAAAGTTAACCCAAATATTATGGCCTCAATAGCTGAATTACAAAGCATTGCAACCCAAATTAGAAGAGATATTGTACGTATGGTGCACGCTGTTCAAAGTGGTCACCCAGGTGGCTCGCTTGGTTGTACCGATTTTTTTACGGCTCTTTACTTTGAGGTAATGCAACACCAGCCTGTGCCCTTCGATATGGATGCAAAAGGCCAAGATGTATTCTTTTTAAGCAATGGTCATATTTCGCCGGTATTCTACAGCACTTTAGCTCGTAGCGGATATTTCCCCGTTAACGAGTTAAGTACCTTCAGAAAAATTGATAGTCGCTTACAGGGGCATCCTACTACACACGAGCATTTACCAGGTGTACGTGTGGCAAGTGGTTCATTAGGGCAAGGTATGAGTGTGGCCGTTGGCGCTGCCTTAGCTAAAAAGCTAAATAACGATGCTAGTATTGTATACAGCCTTTGTGGCGATGGCGAGTTAGAAGAAGGTCAAAATTGGGAAGCTATTATGTTCGCAGGTGCTAAAGGTGTAGACAATTATATTGCTACAATCGACTGGAATGGCGAGCAAATTGATGGTCCTGTGAAAAAAGTAATGGATTTGGGCGACCTCCGTGCTAAGTTCGAAGCTTTTAACTGGGTTGTAACTGTAATTGAACAAGGTAACGATATGGCATCTATCGTAGCAGGCCTGCAACATGCGAAAACGCTATTACATCAAGGCAAGCCGGTAGTAGTGCTCTTAAAAACAGTAATGGGTAAGGGCGTTGATTTTATGGAAGGTACCCACGAATGGCATGGTATTGCACCGAACGATGCACAACTTGCCAACGCTTTAGCACAATTGCCAGAAACACTTGGCGACTACTAATATTACCTTACGGTAAATGAAGATGCATTACAAGTAGCATTAGCCATGGCGGGGAGGGTGTTTGTGTAGTTACATGTAAAATACATTCCATTATAAAAATATTGCTCTCAATATCGAAATGATATTTGGGAGCGTTTTTTTTATATATATTAGCAATGGCTATATTAAAAACAGAACGCTAAACGAAAGGACATAAAAAAACCCCGTATTGTAAGACGAGGCGACTTGAATGTTTTCACAACGGAATAATCCTTATTGTGATTTGCTTTCAAAAACAAATATAAACGAAACTAACATATGGAAACAAAAAAAATTTTAGGGCTTGATTTGGGCGTAACCTCAATTGGATGGGCTATAATTGAAGAAGAGGGTTCGAAAAAAAGAATTTTGGGAATGGGATCCCGTATTGTGCCACTTGGAACTGATGAAAAAACAGAATTTTCGACGGGTAATAAAATTTCTAAAAATCAGTCGCGAACAGCAAAAAGAACGCAACGAAAAGGCTATGACCGCTATCAGCAGCGAAGGGCTAATTTAACCAAGGTTTTGTTAGCAAATAATATGTTTGATGAACAACTTTTTAAACTTGCCGCTTTAGAACTTTGGAGCTTGAGATCAAAAGCTGTTCAAGAAAGAATTTCGCTTACTGAACTCGGTAGAGTTTTATATCATTTGAATCAAAAAAGAGGCTATAAAAGCTCAAGAACAGACGCTAATTTAGATAAAAAAGATACAGAGTACGTTGCTACAGTAAAAGGACGTCATCAAGAGTTAAAAGATAGCGGGTTAACTATTGGACAAAAGTTTTATCAAGGACTTTTGTCTAATGAATATTACAGAATAAAAGAGCAAGTATTCCCACGTGAAGCTTACATTGAAGAGTATGATGCTATTATGATTCAACAATCAAAGCATTATCCTAATTTATTAACTCAAGATTTAGTTAGCAAAATCCGAAATGAAATAATTTATTATCAACGCCCATTAAAATCACAAAAAGGTCTTGTGACTATATGTGAAATGGCTGGTTTTGAAACAAAAGATAAATCGGGGAAGATTGTCTTTGTTGGACCTAAAGTAATTCCAAAATCTTCTCCGTTATTTCAATTATGCAAAATCTGGGAGACAGTCAATAATTTGAATCTTAAGGTAAAAAATACAGAAATCTCAAAGTATAAATGGCTTGACTGGAAACCTAACCTTGACCAAAAGAAAGCAATCATTGCATATCTAAACGAAAATGAACGGCTTTCTTTTACTGATTTATTAAAGATTGTAGGACTTAAAAAAGAGGATGTGTATGCTAACAAGCAAATTATAAATGGACTGCAAGGTAACACAACGCTTGCCAGCTTAAAAAAAATAGTTGATGGAGTTTACTTGCAGTTTGAGCTTGAAATAAATACCAAAGAAGAAGCCAAACCCTTATTTGACAAGAAAACAGGTGAAGTACTTTGCGAAGAATTAGATTACGAAGTTACAGCTTCTTTTGAGCGAGAACCTTTATATAAGCTTTGGCATATAATATACTCAATTAAAGATGAAGATTTGTGTCAACAAGCTCTCACCGAGAAATTTGGGTTTAACAAAGACATTGCCTCTTCATTGGCTAAAATTGATTTTACAAGATTTGGATTCGGTAATAAATCTTCAAAAGCCATTAGAAAAATATTACCTTATTTAATGCGTGGGCATATTTATTCTGATGCATGCCAATTTGCTGGTTACAATCATAGCAATAGCTTCACCAAAGAAGAGCTACTCAAAAAAGTAGTTGCTGAGAAATTAGAACTTTTACCTAAAAACATTTTAAGACAGCCTGTTGTAGAAAAAATTCTGAACCAATCAATAAATATAGTCAATGCAATAATTGATCATTACGGAAAGCCTGATGAGATTAGAATAGAACTTGCAAGAGAACTAAAACAAAGTAAAGATGAAAGGAATGATGCAGAACAAAGAAATAAAGCCAATGAAAGGCTGAATTCTGAGATTTCTCATAGACTGGCAGAACTCGGCTTGCCTAGCACAAAAAGGTACATTCAAAAATATAAGTTCATCTTCCCATCACAGAGTAGAAATTTAAAAGATGCACACGTAGAAAATACCTGTATTTATTGTGGCAAAGCATTTAGCATTGCCGAAGCCTTAACAGGTGACAACTTTGATGTGGATCATATAGTTCCTAAATCATTGCTTTTTGATGATTCACAAACGAATAAAGTACTTGTACACAGAAGCTGTAATGCTGCCAAGACCAATCAAACAGCTTATGATTTTATTGCTAAAAAAGGGGAAGCTGAGCTAAATGCATACATTGAACGTGTGGATGAGTGGTTTAAAAGAGGCATACTATCATACTCTAAGATGCAACGATTGAAAGTATCTTATGAGGAGTATTTAGAAAGAAAATCTCGCAAAAAGCAAACAGAAGCTGACATAAAACTCTGGGAAAGCTTTATAGATAGACAATTAAGGGAAACCCAATATATCGCAAGAAAAGCAAGAGAGATTTTTGAAAAAATTTGTCACCAAGTAACAACAACCGAAGGTTCAGTAACTGCCGAGTTACGAAGATTATGGGGCTGGGATGATGTTTTAATGAACCTTCAGTTGCCAAAATATAGAGCATTGGGGTTAACTCGGGTTAAAGAATGGAAAAGTGACCATGGTAGAAAAACACACCAAAAGGAGGAAATAATTGGCTGGACAAAGAGAGACGACCATCGCCATCATGCTATTGACGCCTTGGTAGTTGCATGTACAAAACAGGGTTATATACAAAGGATTAATACTTTTAATTCTAGTGATGTAAAAGATGCTATGCGGAAAGAAATAATTGAAGCAGCAATTATTTATGATGAAAAAAGAAACCTACTTGAACAATACCTAATTAAAGAACGTCCTTTTCATACGGCAGAAGTTGAAGAACAAGCTTCAAAAATCATGGTCTCATTTAAATCTGGAAAAAAAGTAGCCACAAAGGGCACTAGGAAAATAAAAGTCAATGGTGTTAAACAGGTTGTTCAAAAGGATATCATTATTCCAAGAGGGGCGTTAAGTGAGGAGAGTGTCTACGGGAAAATTAAGACTATTGAAAAAAATAAGCCAATCAAATACCTATTCGAAAACGCTAATAGAATT
>DMPB01000120.1:23826-24027 GCA_003456175.1 Chitinophagaceae bacterium
AAAATAAAAGCACTCATAGAAGAACGCTTAAATGAATTTCATCATGATTCAAAGAAAGCGTATCAATCAATAAAAAAGAATCCTATCCTTACACAAAAAGGTATCGCAGTAGAATTTGGCGACTGCTTTAAGGAAGAATATGTTATTAAATACCCTCTGCTGGCTTTAAAAGCAAAAGATATAGATTCTATTGTTGACAAA
>DMPB01000056.1:0-20082 GCA_003456175.1 Chitinophagaceae bacterium
CGGGAGTCATTACCTCCCAACCAAATTGTTGGTACAAACCATGAGCATCTTTGGTGAAGAGTGTCCAACGTCGTAAGCCTTGTAGCGCTGTATGTTCATGAATACTTTGCATCAGGTATTTACTTAAGCCTTTACCTCTATGTGCAGGTAGTACAAACACATCGCAGAGATATGCAAAAGTGGCATAATCACTTACGATTCGTGCAAATGCTACCGTGCTGGTTTCGTACACAATAGCAAAACATAATGAATGCTGCATACTTTTTTGAACGGTACTCAGTGGTATGCCTTGCGCCCAATATGATGATGCACTTAAGTATAAATGAATGAGCTCAACATCCATTTGTGTAATATCTGTAGTAACGGTATAGCCTTGCTGTAAATGCATATTAAGCACAAGCAATTTTATCAACGCGGTTAGCATGTCGTCCGCCCTCAAATGGCGTATGCATAAATGCTGCTATCATTTCTAATGCCAGCGGCAGTGCAACAAAACGAGCTGGAATGCAAATAATGTTCGCATTGTTATGCATTCGAATGAGTTTTGCAACATCGTTCTGCCATGCTAAGCCTGCTCTAATTTGTTGATGCTTATTGGCTGTAATAGCTACACCATTGGCACTGCCACAAAACAAAATACCAAAAGCAGCTTCGCCTGTTGCTACCGCAGTAGCTACCGGATGTGCAACATCAGGATAATCAATACTTGCTTCACTAAAAGCACCCTTATCTAACACTTGATAGCCTTGCTCTTGCAACCATGCGATTGCTGCTGCTTTGTAAGTATATCCCGCATGATCGGCACCTATTGCAATAGGTAACTGTGCATCAAATACATATGCCATACTAAGAATGAATTTCGTTGTTTCAAAGTTGGTACATTTTCAGTGTATATGTATTGATATTCGGTATTTACCTTACGGTAAATGATGAGCGGCTACGGTTACAACCCTAATTTTTTGAAAAGTGTTTTTTGAGAAATCATTTTAATGGCGCCAGGCTCAAGTCCATCAAGCGTTAATAACTCCATACTGTATCGAATTAAACGTAGCGTTGGAAAGCCAACAGCAGCAGTCATTTTTCGCACTTGTCTGTTTTTACCTTCAGTAAGTGTAATCGCAATCCAAGAAGTTGGAATATCTTTTCTAAAACGTATGGGAGGATTGCGTGGCGATATATGCATGGTATCTTCTAAGCGTTGTACAATCGCTTTTTGGGTTCGATATGCTTTTCCATTCACTTGAATTACTACACCATTACACAACTCAGCTATTGCAGCATCAGTGATAGCACCATCTACTTGTACCCAATACGTTCTTTCGTGCTGTTGTGTTGGATGTAATAATTTGTAATTCAGTGTAGTATCGTTAGTGAGTAATAACAACCCTTCACTATCA
Organism: Chitinophagaceae bacterium; assembly: GCA_003456175.1. Classification (GTDB taxonomy): domain Bacteria; phylum Bacteroidota; class Bacteroidia; order Chitinophagales; family Chitinophagaceae; genus UBA10646. The sequence goes on from DMPB01000056.1 coordinate 1,398, forward strand.
TAATCGAGCCTACCTACAGGATAAACATCTTTCGCAACCTTACAGTATGCTTGTAGGGTAAGTTTATCGCCTTCGGGCGAAAATTGCGATAGCACTTGATAAGGTTTATGAAACAAGTAGTAGTGTAACATCATTACATAACAAAAGCGCTGCATGCAGCGCTTTGTATAATGGATGGGTTAGTAAGTAAGGGAACGTTTTCCCACAACAATATTAGTAAGAGTTTTTGCACATGCAAAAAAAAGATAGCAGTATTTTATTCACATTTTTTTTCGTTGTGTGAATTTCATATTACAATATGCACATCAACTTCATTTACGTAAGTGAAGTAACTGTATACAACATGCGAAACTCATGCTTGATAATTGTTACAAACACTTTCACATTTACTGTAAAGTACCTCAACTACTACATGTACATTTGTAGTACAAACAATAATACATGAAGTTTCCTGCACCTGTAACATTACAATGGTTAAGTACACTGATTGATGCAACTGTAATTGGCGATGCATCGGCTGAAGCCCTTGGTATCAACGAGATTCACAAGGTTGAGGTTGGCGATGTTTGTTTTGTTGATCATCCTAAATACTACGATAAATGTTTGCAGAGTAATGCTACACATATTATCATTAACAGTAAAGATGTGCAGATACCTCAGGGTAAAAACTTACTATTTTGTGAAGCACCTTTTGAAGCATACTTACGTATTGTGCAACACTTTCGTCCGTTCACTGCAGCAACTACTGCAATTGCAAGTGATGCTGTTATTGGTGAAGGTACTATTGTGAGTCCGAATGTATTTATTGGTAAGCAAGTAGTTATTGGTAATAACTGTGTTATTCATCCGAATGTTACTATCAATGATTATACAGTTATTGGCGATAATGTAGTAATACAAGCAGGTAGTGTTATCGGTAGCGACGCTTTCTATTACAACACAAAAAAAGATAGAGCAGTTTGGTACAAGCGTATGCAAAGTTGTGGCAACGTAGTAATAGAAAGCGATGTTGAAATTGGTGCTGGTTGCACTATTGATAGAGGTGTTACTGCAAGTACTTTTATTGGTAGTGGTACTAAAATGGATAATATGGTACACATTGGCCATGATACACATGTTGGACGCAACTGTTTGTTTGCCGCACAAGTAGGTATTGCAGGTGCTACTACTATTGAAGATGGTGTTGTGCTTTGGGGACAAGTAGGTGTAAGTAAAACACTTACTATTGGTGCGAATGCAGTAGTGCTAGCGCAGTCGGGTGTACCTTCTTCATTGGAAGGTGGAAAGGTATATTTTGGTTATCCTGCGGAAGAAGCAAGTTATAAACGTAGAGAACTGGTTTGGATAAAACGCATACCAGAATTATGGAAGAAAGTAATGCAGGGTTCCTAGAAAAAAGCGGTGCGAATGCACCGCTTTTTTTGGATTATGATAAGCGATACCGTTGTTTAAACTCTTTGCAAATTCTTGCGATACTATCTTCTAAAGTTGTGTATTTGAAATCTGGTAGTTGTTGCAACATTTTCTGATGATCGAAGTATACTTTGGCTTGTGCGGTTGCTGCTGTTTCTTTCGTAAGTAATGGTTGCTTACCTGTAAGCCAACCTTTAATAGCTTCGATACGCCACACAATAGCTGCAATAAAAGGTGTCACTTTTTTATGTGGTGGCTTTTTACCAAAAGCATTAGCAATAGTGGTAAATATGGTTTTGTAACTAACATTATGACCGCTTACAATAAATCGCTGGTTAACAGCAGCTTTAGTGTGCATTAACTGATACATCGCTTGTACTAAATCGTGCACATCTACAAAACCACTCACACCTTCGGTATACCAAGGAAATTCGTTGTAAGCACTTTTAAAAATACCGGCACTACCTTGGTTCCAATCGCTGCAACCTAAAATAATACTTGGATTCACTACTACTACATCTAACCCTTCACCCATACCGCGCCACACTTCCATTTCTGCGAGGTATTTGGTTCTGCCATATTCGCTGTTACTTGTGGCTTCAGTCCACTGCATGGTTTCATTCACCGGACCATCTTCTCTTATTCTACCCAAGGCAGCAACAGAACTTACAAACAACAATTGCTTTACCCCTGTTTCTATACAAGCATTTACCACATTCGCTGTACCTTCTATATTGATACGTTGTAATTGTTGCTTTGCCTTCGGATTAAAGCTTACAACCGCAGCACAATGATATACCTGCTGTATGCCTTGCATCGCTTCTTCGAGGCTTAGTACGTCTAAAATATCGCCGCGTACCCATGCAACTTCATCTAATAGAAAATCGGGTGTAGTATTCCGGTAAATAGCACGCACTTGATGCCCTTGTTGTACAAGTAGCTGCAATAGATGCTTTCCTACCAAACCTGTTCCGCCTGTTACTAAAATTGTAGGCTGCATGTTGTAGTTACGTAGTGTAGTTATAAAATCCTTTTCCTGTCTTTTTACCCAAATCGCCTGCGGCTACTTTAGCTCCTTGTAACGAGCTAGGTGTTAATCGCTTAGGCTGCCCAAGAGCATCCCAAACAATATTACTTACACTGTAATTGATATCTAATCCTATCAAATCCATTAAGGCAAATGGCCCCATTTTAAAGCCGCTGTTTTGTAGTGCTTCATCTATCAAAGCAATATCAGTTACTTCGCCATTGGTTACAAGCTGCATGGCTTCTAAGTAGTAAGGACGTGCTACTCTGTTCACAATAAAACCAGGTGCATCTTTACAAACAACAGGTTGCTTTTGTAATTGTTTCGCTAGGGTAACCAAAGCATCTATAGTAGCATCGTTGGTATGTGTTCCGCGAACCACTTCTACCAAACGCATGATGGTGGCTGGATTAAAAAAATGCATTCCTGCTACACGTTCTGGCTTTGGAACAGCTGCAGCAATAGCACTTACAGGAATAGATGAGGTATTGGTTGCCAAAATAGTAGCTTCGGAATTCACCAATGCAAGTTGCTGTAATAAGCTCACCTTCGCATCTAATTTTTCTACAATAGCTTCAATCACTACATCTGCTTTGCAATCGGCAATATTATCGGTGAAGTGGAGTTGTGCCAGCGTTTGTGCCGCTTGTGCTTGGGTAAGTTTGCCTTTTACCGTAAGGTTATCAATACTTTTTACAATCGTATCTTTTGCTTTTGCTAACACTGCGCTGTTAACATCAAACAAAATAGTCTTGAAGTTGTTTTGAGCAGCAGCCTGAGCAATACCGCTTCCCATGGTTCCTGCACCACAAACCGCTATGGTAGTAATGGCCATGATTTTTTGATTTCTGGCAAACATACGTTCAAAAAAATTGGTGTGCTCATACCGCTATTTAACAACGCTTACAGCCTGCGAATACCTTATTTTTACGTTATGGCACAGTTAGATATTTTTGGCAACATTGTTTCTGGTAGCGAACCTACGCCACCGAAGAAAAAAGCAGTTGTAGTACCACCACAAGCAACTACAACCAACGATGCCCCAACTGTACCGCCTACCAACAATAACCTTACGGTAAATGATGATACAACTTCATTAGCTACTAATAACAACGATGTTACCACACCTCCACCAACAGATAATTTAGTTTTCAACGACGGCAACATTAGGGTTAAAATTAAATTGAAAACACCATCTGCCGCCTCTCCTACAACTATTGCCCATGATAACCTTACGGTAAATGATGTTATCACACCAACCGATAGTAGCACGCCAACTACTCGTAGCGTACCAACTGATGATGTGGTTGGTGCCATCAATCATAACGATGCTAGTACCAATGTAGCGACTGCGGAAAACAAAGTTGAAGAAACAGCAACAGCCGATACCACCATTCAACCAATTACAGCGACTGATACACCAACTGTTGCTGCAGAAATGTTGGTAATGACCAACGAGCCAGAACTTGTACCAAAACGTAAGCGAGGCAGGCCGCGTAAGATCATTGATCCCAACCTTGTGCCCGTTCCAAAAGCCAAAACTGCAACGCCTGAAGGACCACAGAAAAGAGGTCGTAAGTCGTTCAAAGAAATGGATGCAACAGCCCATTTAGTTGAAATACCCGACGATGAAACGCTTTTCAGCAAACAATACTACCCGATGGGTACGGTAGCACAATGGTTGCATATTAATACATCTTTATTGCGTTTATGGAGCAACGAGTTTGATATTATTAAGCCTAGAAAAAATCGTAAAGGCGATCGATTGTTTCGTCCTGAAGATGTTAAAAACCTAGTACTGATTCATCAATTACTTCGTATTCGGAAGTATAGTATGGAAGGTGCTCGACAATATTTGAAAGAAAACAAACAGAAGCTCGATATACAGCAACAACTCAACGATACCTTAACAAAATTTCGGGGTTTTCTTTTGCAATTGAAAGCTAATTTAGGCGAATGAGAAAGCAACATATCACCGCATTATTATTGGCAGCGTTAATAGCTACAGGTGCAAGCAATTGCAGCATTGCAAAAAAAGCTGCTGCACAAGGTTATCAAACCATTCCTGATAGTGAAGCTAAAGTGCTGATTGGCCAAATTCCACGAAGTGTTCTAGAAAACGATACCGCATTCGCATGGTTTAAGAACAATATGCGATTTGGTAGTGCAGATGCTGCTGCTGTGCAAGCATTTACCGCAAGGGCTAAGCAATTTTCAGTAATAGTATACGCAGGTACTTGGTGCCACGATTCGCAAAACTTACTGCCTGTGTTTTTCCGCTTGGTAGATAAAAGTGGTTATCCCTTAGATAAGGTGAAGTTAGTTGGTGTAGACCGCAATAAAAAGGCACCCGATGGCAGCCACGAACGCTGGAACATTATTAACGTTCCTACGTTTATTGTACTCGACAACAATGGCAAAGAGGTTGGCCGTGTTGTGGAATACGGAAAATATGGGGTAATTGATAAGGAACTCGGAGAAATTGTTAGCCGATTGTAGCGTATACTCGCTTACACCTTACTTTTACCGACCTACGATTTCTCACACACATAACGCTTGTCTTATGAACTTCGAACAACGTTTATTCGATGCAGTGGACTATCAGCTACAGCAGTTCCCGAAAGCAGATATTTTAGCTGCGAAAGAGGGTAATACCTGGGTTAAATATAGCACGCAGCAAGTGAAAGATATATCTACAAAATTTGCTGCTGGCTTGCTTGAGTTAGGAGTTGGCCCTAACGATTTTTCTGATGAAGGTTGCGATAAAATTGCCATTATCAGTAATAATCGTCCTGAATGGGTTTTCACCGATTTAGCCGTTCAGCAAACAGGTGCTGTTCTAGTACCCATTTATCCTACTACTGGTCCGCACGAATTGCAATTCATCTTGAACGATGCATTAGTGCAGTACATTTTTGTAGCAAGCGAAGATTTGTTACAAAAAGTGAAATCGGTAGCTGAGTACGTTCCATCGCTCAAGAAAATATATACGTTCGATAGAATTGCCGGTGAAGCACATTGGACGGAGGTAAGTGCATTAGCAAATGAGGCTAACATGGCTACATTAGAAACTGTAAAACAATCTATTACAGCCGATCATTTGGCTACGATCATTTACACTTCAGGTACTACTGGTACGCCTAAAGGGGTAATGCTTACGCATAAAAATATTGTGAGCAATGTAAAGCTGAGTAAAGAGAGCTTTCCATTCCCTGATGCACCAGAATATAAAGTGCTAAGCTTTTTGCCACTCAATCACATTTTCGAGAAAACTGTAACCTATATCTACCTTTTCAGTGGTATCAGTATCTACTATGCACAAAGCTTAGATACTATTGGCGACAACCTGAAAGAAGTAAAACCCGATGGCTTCACAACCGTGCCTCGCTTATTAGAAAAAGTGTTCGAAAAAATTATGGCGAAAGGCCAAGAACTTACAGGTTTTAAGAAGGCTTTATTTGCTTGGGCGGTACATACTGCAGAACGCTACGATAACTTACAAGATGGAGGCTTCTTCTACAACATAAAATTAGCTATTGCTAATAAACTCATATTTAGCAAGTGGCGTGAGGCTTTAGGTGGCAACATTCGGTTTATTATTACAGGTGGCGCAGCCTGCCAAGAAAAACTATTACGCATTTTCAATGGTGCTAAAATACCGGTGTATGAAGGTTATGGTCCCACAGAAAATAGTCCGGTTATTTGTGTGAACCGTCAAACCACTGGTGGTACCAAGTTCGGCACTGTAGGCTTACCCATCAATGGTATTGAAGTGAAAATTGCAGAAGATGGTGAAATTCTCACTACAGGCCCAAGTGTTATGAAAGGTTATTACAAACGCCCCGATTTAACGGCCGAAACAGTAATTGATGGCTGGCTGCATACTGGCGATATTGGTATTTGGGAAGATGGTAAATATCTACGCATTACCGACCGCAAAAAAGAACTCTTTAAAACAAGTGGCGGCAAATATGTTGCACCGCAACCTATTGAGAATAAGTTAAAAGAAAGCTTGCTCATAGAACAAGCGATGATTGTTGGTGCAAGCCGCAAATTTGTTGGCGCACTCATAGTACCTAGTGCCACAGGTGTTGCTAATTGGATGAAGCTGCATCACTTAGAGTTCACCACCATTGAGGCTGCTATTAAGCACCCTAAAGTGTTAGAAAAATTTGAGCACATTGTGCAAGAGAACAATCAATTTTTTAACCAAGTAGAACAAGTGAAAAAATTTGAATTATTACCTGCTGAGTGGAGCATTCAAACAGGCGAAATGACACCCAAGATGAGTGTTAAACGCAAGGTTGTACTTGAAAAATATGCCGATGCGATTGAACGTATTTACGCAGGTTCGTAATACATTTTTACCTTACGGTAAATAAGCAATATTTCCTACATAAAGATGGCAGTACGCAAGCGTACTGCCATCTTTATGTATACAAGCTTGTGCATACCACTAACTAAATAATTGTTCGAATGAACTTTATTCGTCTGAGCAGATGCGACACCCCTAAAGCGCTTGCAATACTCAATACGGTTACAAGTGCAAATTTTAGCGTGCCATTCATAGCAACTCCAACGAATGCCATTTGCCAAGCAATTACAATAAGCAGGTGGAATAAATAAATACCATACGCATTTTCTGAAAGCAAGCGTATCCATCGATGGGTGCTATTGCACCATTTTTTGAATACGGCCATTAATCCTACACTAATTCCTACACACATACAAGCTTCTAATAGTGCTTCACTTAGTACATGCTGTGGCAGCCAAGCAGGTTGCAACAATAATAGCAATGTGGCCACAAGTGCAAGTGCACCATACATAATAGCCATATAGCCCTGCAAGTACGCTAACCATTGCTGCCGATAAAAAATAGTGCCCAACCAAAACATACTTAAGTATTGCGGTATGTGGCTTACTTCAACTGGTACTAACCATGTGCGCCACACATCAATAGCGTAATACTCACGTGCAAAAGCTGTAACAACAGCTAATAAAATAATGTACACAAATGGATACCACACACGAAACTTGTATTGTGGCAACTTATTTGTTACTGCATTTACCGTAAGGTATAAAAAAGTGTACACCAATAAAGATGCTACAAACCAAAGATGCCCAAAAGCCAATGGTGGCTTGTTATAATATAAATCAATAAAAAAATAAAACAACGATTGCTGCTTATCAGATAACGCATAGTGTAATGGCAAAAAAATGGCGAAACAAAAAAAGAGTAACGGAATACCCAATCGTTTGAGTCTGTCGGCCATAAAAGCTTGTACATTTTTTCGTTCTAGTGTGAACATCATAAAATAACCGGAAATAAAAAAATACAACCCCATCATGTAAGCAGCATTGATAAAAAAGAACGGCTTTAAAAAGTCGGCTTTATTCATATCGTTCACCAACCAAACACCACCTGTTGCACCATAAGCCTGCCCTGCATGATGTGCAACCACCATACAAGTCAAAAGCACTTTTACATTATCGATATAATAAATACGATTCGGTTTCATAGCACTTAGTTAATAGTTGATAATAGCACGAACCTTACGGTAAAGGTGTATGCATTTATGAATCGAGCCAGAGTTTAAACTCAGTAATACGATCTTTACTTACGGCAATAATACCTTCTGCAGGTGCAGGCTGCAACAACACTGTAATGTTACGCCCAGCATGGCTTTCAATTTTTTCTATACCTGCATGATTGATGATATAATTGCGGTTAACTCGAAAAAAACTTGATGGCGATAGTAATAAATAAAGGCTGTCTAGGCTTTCTTGATAGGGGTACTTTTTTCCATCTAAGGTTACTAAATAGGTGGTTCTGTTGCTGAAATAGAAATATGCAATTTGCTGTACCGGAATCGATACAATACGACTGCCTAAGGTTATTGCAAAACGCTCTTTATAGGTATTCGTTTTTGTAGTAAGCTGTTGTATTACTTCTTTTAGCTGATAACTGTAGTTCACTTGCGCAGCACTACGAAATTTTTGTAAAGCTTGCTGTAACTCGTCTTCATCGCAAGGCTTCAGCAAATAATCGATACCGTTTGCTTTAAATGCTCTAATGGCATAAGCATCGTAAGCTGTAATAAAAATCACTGGCTTTTGCCATTGAATTTTTTCGAAGATGGAGAAAGATAACCCGTCTTCTAAATGAATATCTGCCAGTATTAAATCGGGGTTCAGTATCGGTAGTTGTTGTACAGCATCGGCAATGTTTTCAATGATACCCACTACCGTTACATCTTTAGCAACGTCGGCCAATAACGTTACTAAAAATTCGGCTGCATACTTTTCGTCTTCAATTATTACAGCGGTAATCATGCGATATCATTTTTACGCAAGGCAATTTTTACAAAAAAATATCCATCGGCAACAAACTTCTCGGGCATGGTTGCTTCTAAGTATTTGTATCTACTTTCTATATTAAACCAACCAACGCCTAAACTATCTTGCTGTTCAGCGGTTGGCTGTAGGTTATTACGAACAATCAAAAAACCATCTTGTAAATAAATATCTATATGTAGTGGCTTAGCTTTAGAACTAGTGTTGTGTTTTATTACGTTTTCAATAATAGGTTGCAGTATAAAATCGGGCAGTAAGCAACGATCTAAGCAAGCTTCGTCAATCGTAATATTATACAGTAACTTATCTTCAAACCTAATACTCAACATATATAAATACGATTGAATTGTTTTTAACTCTGTACGCAACGTAACCCATCCTGCATTTTCTGTTTCTAATACCTTACGGTAAAAGGATGCCATGCTTTTAGTAAATGCTTGTGCCAACGTAGGATTGGTTTTTATGGTAGATACAATAATGTTGAGATTGTTGAATAAAAAATGTGGATTTAGCTGTTGCCGCAACATTTGTAGCTGTGCTTCCATAAACGATTTTTCTGCCAAATGTTTTGCATCTTTTTCTTGATGATACAACTTGTATAAACGTACGCCCATAATAAGCATAAACACCAAAGCGTTCACCAAAAAAAAGTATAAGAAAATAAATCGAGTTTGGTCGCTAGGTTTAAAGCGTACTTGAAAGTTACCACTTACAACTATTAGTATGATAACACTAATTACTAGCAACAGTATAAAACAAATGATTTGAAATATCACAAAACCTGCAATTACCCATTTGGTATCAAAAACCGACTGCCGTAATTGCTTGCTAGCAAGTTGTATCAACCATTTGAGCGTATATACGATAATCAGTAAATACACCCAAGTTGTAAAGGCTTCACCAATATAATTTTCATTTACCCGCAAGGGTGTTCCATGTATTACTAATTCTTGCAATGCTGCAAGCACCAATGCCAAAGGCAATAATATAATGGCGTATTTCAGAAAGTGTTTCATAAGCAGTAACTACCACACTTTTGAAGTGTGGTAGCACATTACAGTTAGGTATACTACAAGTTACTATTTTAAATTGATTCGGTTTTTAGCTGATACTAAAAACCACCAAAAACAAGTGCCATACCTATACTTGCACCATTATAATTACTGCGATTGTAATAAGTGCTTTTGGTATTACCAGTAAGGCGATAGCTAGCATAGCCTTGTAGTTGCATAAATGCAGTAAGCTTAGCATTAACGCCTATACGAGGCTGAAAAACATAAGTAATATTACCATCTCTTCTAGTGTTAGCTTTATTGGTACTTACAAGTTTATTCTCTTGCCAGCCCATAGCACTCGTTAGCCCTACAGAAAACTGATACCATTGTGTAGATGGCATACGATACTCTGTATACAAGCCATAGTAGTTGAACGACATACTTTGGTTGCTACCATTAACTTTATGCCTGAAAAGTACGTTAGCACCTGAAGCACCTATTAAAAAGCGATGGTTTAAAAGTACACCACCATAACCACCAATATTTAGGGCTGGCTTACCATTAATGTAAGTAAGTTCTACTAGCCCACCACCATAACCATTAACGGCTGTTTTTTTAGTGGCCTGTGCTTGTGCAAATGTTTGAGCAGCGAATAATACCGCTGCGGCAAATAAGATTTTTTTCATGATTGCTTGTGTTTTGATGTTTTTAATATGTTTCAACATCAAAGCAACTACAAGGTGCAGGCAACTATATTAGCAATATGCTTGAGTGACTATAATTACTGTTTGAATGACTTATTTACCGTAAGGTACAGGGCAGCATCAACCAATTTGAACCGATGTCATGGTTAACGAACCGCCTACAGCTTGGTCGTTAAAGAATGTAATTGCATCTTTTTTAGTTTGTAAGCCTAGGGTGTACAGCAAAGGCAAGTAATGTTCTGGCGTTGGTATTGCTAATTGTGCAGCCTTGCCTAATTGATTGTAGTGAATAAGTTGCTGGTGCTGCTGCGTTTCAATTAACCGTTTGAACGTTTCGTTGATTTCAAGCGCCCAATCGTAGCCATAGCCGGTGTTTTGTAGTTGATCCCATGCTACCATGCGCAGGTTGTGTACCATGTTACCACTTCCAATAATAAGCACACCTTTTTGCCGAAGTGGTTGTAATGCCTTTGCAATATTGTAGTGCGACTGTGGCGATTGTTTATAATCGATACTCAATTGTAATACCGGAATGTTAGCTTGCGGATACATGTGCCGCACTATCGTCCATGTACCATGATCAAGCCCCCATTCATGGTCTAAAGTTGCCTGTATAGGTTGTAACAATGCTGCTGTTTCGGCAGCTAGTTGTGGATTGCCTGGTGCAGGATACTGTACATCGAACAATGCTTGCGGAAAGCCTCCAAAATCGTGTATGGTAGCAGGTTGCTCCATAGCAGTAATGCGGGTACCTGCTGTGTACCAATGTGCCGATACTACCAATACTGCCGATGGTTGCGGTATGGTGGTACCCAACTGCTTCCATTGTTGCGAAAACATATTATGCTCAATACCATTCATAGGCGAACCATGGCCAATAAATAATACAGGCATGGTAGTGCTTTGCTGTGGTAGTGCATCGGCTAGTTGCGCTAACGTGTGTAATGTGCCTGTACCTGCTGTAGCCATAAATAGCGATTTTAAAAATTGCTTTCGTTGCATCATAAAGTTGTAACAAAACTAACCTGCTATACATACTTACTACTTGATATAGGATAGGAAATACAGTGTTGTATTTTCGCATAAAAAAGTTGCGCTATTATATTTTGTTTTTCGCAGTGTTACTGCTGTACAGCTTTCAACCTAAAACAACCACTATTATTGGCCGTATTGTAGCCGTAAAAGATGGCGATACGTACGAGCTACTAACACCTCAACGCACGTTAATAAAAGTGCGACTTGCACATATAGATTGCCCTGAAAAAAACCAACCTTACGGTAAAAGTGCCAAGCACTTTGCAGCAAGTATATGCTTTGGCAAAACTGTAACGCTAATTAGTAATAACAAGCAAGACAGATATCAACGTTATATTGGAGAAATTATAGTGCAACAGCAATCGTTAAACCAACTACTCGTAGCGAAAGGTTATGCTTGGCATTTCAAAAAATATTCTAACGATACACTTTATCATCACCTAGAGGAAGCTGCAAGAAAAAAACGCATCGGCCTATGGGCCGATGCACATCCTATTGCTCCTTGGCTATGGCGTAAAGGCATACGTAATTAGTAGCCGAAGTACATTTACCGTAAGGTTAGCCACCTGCTTTTTTAGTATTGGTGTAACCCCATTTTTGCAATAGAGCTAATATTTTATCTCTATGATCGCCTTGTATAATTATTTCTCCGTCTTTAGCACTGCCTCCGGTGCCGCAACTATTTTTTAGTTGCTTGGCCAGCTGTTCAATATCGGCATCGCTGCCTACAAAGCCTGTAATCACAGATACTACCTTGCCACCTCTATGATTTTTTTCGAGTTGTATGCGTAATTTTTGTTGTGCTGGTGCGAGTGTTTCAACCGCATCATCATCGTTTGATATTTGAAAGTTCGGATCGGTACTGTACACTAAGCCGCCACTATTGGTTTTGAATTTTTTACTCATAACTAACCGCTAATTGCTTTTAAACTCAAATCTACACTACGAGCCTGATGTATTAAGCCGCCTACACTTACATAAGTTACACCTGTTGCTGCATAAGCTGCTATGGTATTTAAATTGATGCCGCCGCTAGCTTCTGTTTCAAAACGACCATCAATTAACTGCACTGCTTCGGCTACTTGCTCGGGTGTAAAGTTATCGAGCATAATACGAAACGCTTTGCCTTCGGCATGCTTGCATACCAAAGCAACATCTTGTAGGCTACGTGTTTCTACTTCAATTTTTAGTGGTTGTTGCAGTGTTTGAACATAGGCATATGCTTTGTTAATCGCCGGAATGATACCACCTGCAAAATCAATATGATTGTCTTTCAACATTATCATATCATACAATGCAAATCGGTGATTGATGCCGCCACCTATACGTACTGCTTCTTTTTCTAATAAGCGAAAGTTGGGTGTTGTTTTTCGGGTATCGAGTAGTTTTGTATTATAGCCTTGTAAGCGTTCGGTGTATTGCTTAGTAAGTGTTGCAATACCACTCATACGTTGCATGGTATTTAACACTAAACGTTCGCAACTTAACAGGGTGTGTACTTTAGCCCTTACGGTAAATGCCAATTCGCCATGTTGCATGTATGCACCATCTTCCTTATGAACTATAACATTGGCTTCAGGCTCTACAAGTTGAAATATAAATTGTGCTACTGCTACACCAGCTAATATACCAGCTTCTTTTATTTTCAATACGGCAGTGCCAACCGCATCGGCGGGTATACAGCTTAACGTGCTGTGATCGCCACTGCCAATATCTTCTTGCAATGCTTGCTCTACTAAGTGTTGCAAGTGTTGCCGATATGCTGCTTCGGTGAATATACTTCCAGGATATTGCATGATGTATAATATTACACGACTTACAAGCTGCTTTTGTATTTACCGTAAGGTAGTACTAGCTTACAATCATGAGTTTTGCGAAATTGAGTACTAAGTTTTTTTCGCCATTGGTATCAAACGCAATTAATGCTTTAGGGTTGTGTTGGCCACCTTCTACTTTTTTAACAGTGCCCATGCCAAACTTTTGATGTTCTACACGCATACCTTCTTTTATATCGGCAGGATTGCTAGGTATAAAATTACTACTTGGCACATGTGTTACTACTGGTGGTGTGGTTGGCTTTGGCGCTAAATAGGTAGGTGTGGTTGGTTGCTTTTTGGTAGGTGGTGCTCCGTAACGGCGTTCGGCGGCGGCAGCATCGTTACTATTACCAAAACCACGTTGCATGCGTTGAAAGGCCGAGCCCATATCGTTAAAGCTGGTGCCCATATTACGCATGCCGCCACCGGCATAACTTTTATTGATATGTTGTTCGGGCATTTCTTCTAGAAAACGGCTAGGCTCATTTTGTACGAGATTGCCAAAACGGTAGCGAGCATTAGCGTAGGTAAGCCATAGCTTTTGCTTGGCACGTGTTACGGCTACATAAAACAATCGTCGTTCTTCTTCAAGCTCTTCTCTGGTATTGATGCTTAAGCCACTTGGGAAGATGGTTTCTTCAACGCCTCCTACAAATACTACCGGAAATTCAAGTCCTTTTGCTGCGTGTATGGTCATTAGCTTAACAACATTATCGTCTTGCTTTTCATTATCAGCGTCGGTTAATAGGGTGATTTGTTGGAGGTAAGTACCTAAACTTTTTTCGAGTAATTCACCGTCATCATTACTGGGGCTTTCTGTCCACTCTTTAATAGAGTTAAGTAATTCTTGTATGTTTTCGTAGCGAGCTAAGCCTTCTGTAGTTTTATCGTTGAAAAGCTCTTTCACCAAGTTGGTATGCTTACCTACTTGTACTGCCAAATCGTAAGCATTAGTACTGCTTAACATGCTTTGGAAGTAACGCATCATGGTTACGAAATTTTGAATAGCTTCTAATGTACCAGCTCTAAAGCCAAACTCACCTGCACGGGTTAGCACTTCCCAAAAAGTAATATTGTATTCGTTCGCAGCAATACCTACTTTTTCAATTGTTGTTTTACCAATGCCACGTACAGGATAGTTAATGATTCTTTTGATAGCCTCTTCATCGCGGGTATTTACAATTACACGTAAGTAGGCAATAAAATCTTTCACTTCTTTGCGCTGATAAAAGCTTAGGCCACCATAAATACGATAGGCAATGCCCATACGGCGAAGACTTTCTTCGAAACTGCGGCTTTGTGCATTGGTACGATAAAGAATTGCAAAGTCGCTGTTGTTGAAATGATAACGTAGTTTTTGTTCTTGTATGGTATCGGCTACGTATCTACCTTCATCGTTATCTGTCATGGTTCGAACCAAACGAATTTTTTCGCCTGTTTCATTTTGGGTCCATAAGTCTTTGGGTATTTGCCCTTTATTATTTCTGATAACCTCGTTGGCTACTTGTAAGATGGTTTGGGTACTACGATAGTTTTGTTCTAGTTTAATTACGGTAACCTCATCGTAATCTTTTTGAAATTGTAATATGTTTTCAATGGTAGCACCTCTAAAACTGTAGATACTTTGTGCATCATCGCCCACCACACAAATATTTTCGTTGGCTGCGGCCAGTAGTTTTGTAATTTGATACTGTACAGGGTTAGTATCTTGATACTCATCAATCATTACATACTTGAACTTATGCTGATACTTATGTAATACCTCTGGAAAATCGCGAAGTATTTCATACATCTTCAACAGCAAATCATCAAAATCCATCGCCCCATTTTTAAAACAACGTTCGGCGTATGCTTTATAAATTTTTGCAATAGCGGGGCGGTTGGTACGCATATCTTCTTGCTGAATATAATAATCGTTGGCATACTCAGCAGGACCAACCAATGCATTTTTAGCCTGACTAATTCTCGAACCAACAATGTTAGGCTTGTAATGTTTTTCGTCGAGGTTCAGCTCTTGTACTACGGTTTTAATAACACTTCTACTATCATCGGTATCATAAATGGTGAAACTACTCGGGTAGCCAATACGGTGGGCTTCGCCACGTAACACCCTTGCGAACACACTATGGAATGTGCCAATGTATAAGTTACGAGCTTCTGAATTACCTAAGGTTTTGGTAATACGCTCCTTCATTTCATTAGCTGCTTTGTTGGTAAAAGTGAGCGCCAAAATATTAAATGCATCTACCTTATGAAAACCCATGAGGTAAGCAATTCTACTCGTGAGCACTTTAGTTTTGCCACTGCCTGCGCCAGCTACAATCATCAATGGGCCATCTTTATGCATTACGGCCTCCCGCTGTTGCGGGTTCAATCCTGCTAAAATATCCTGCATGGGTGCAAGGTAAGGCAAGGGCGCCTTGCACTAGGGCAATGTTTGTAATTTACTATCCTGAAAAAAGAAATTTATGGCTGAATACCTTACGGTAAATGTTGTACTGCCAATGCAACCACCCTACTATCATTAAACAAGCTTATTCTACGCCAGTTTCGCCGGTACGTTGCTTGCTCTTTTTACCTTTTTTCTGTTTTACACCTTTAGCGTTCTTGCCACCAATACCGAGTGGGTCGCCAAAAGCAGGGTCGGCAGCTTCTTCTTCTACCATAAGCTTCCAATTCGTGCATTTGTATGTTTCTATGAGGCCTGCCAGTTCACCCATATGGCCGCAGTGCTTTTGTCCGTCGCTGCAAGTAGTACTACAATACACCACCGGAATATCAATAATAATATTTTCAATTTCCGACAAGTTGCTGTACCGAAGCGGTGCCTTGCGTACAAAACCTATGATATAATCTTCGTAATACTTGATTTTAGTGGTAACCAACATTTCTTCGCCCGAAGCTTCATCCAATACATTTTGCTGATGCTCCTCCGTCATTTTAAGCATTTCAAGCGGCCCCATATTTTTAACTCGTACAATAATATTCTCGGGCAGCTTGGTATCTTTTAGTTTTTTGATAAGCTTTTCTTTACCACTACTATCGGTAGCAATACGCATTTGATCTTCTGGCACAGCACCGCCGGGGCGAATTACCATTCGCTTTTTAGGCGTTGTATCGGTAATGTTGTTTGTACTATCATTTGCCGTAAGGCGAGCAGTATCTGTTGTAGCCACCCCGCCACCGGGTCTTATTTTTGTACTAGGCTTTGGAGGTATCGTATCATTAACTGTTGCATCGCCGCCGCCGGGCCTTATTGTAGTGCTCGGTTTGGGTACGGGCTCTAATTGTTTGGTAGCAATGGTATCGGCAGGTACAGGTTTGGTGGTAATAGGCTTGGCAGTATCGGCAACTAGGGGCTTAGGCTTTGTAATAGGCTTTGGCACTGCGGTTTTGGGCGCAGGCTTAGGTTGACTCACCGGTGCTGAAGTAGGTGGCTTTTTCCTGAATTGGGCATTTGCAAAAACGGGCAGTAGTAGCCCTAACATCAACCAATAAAACGAAAAACGTGCTTGCATGCCTTAATAATTTCAGGGCTAAGTTATTTATTGGCTTCGAATTATCACCAACTGCCATACAAGGCTTTAAAAAACAATACTTTCGAGCTACATGAGTAATTCGGTTTTTGATATTGCCAGTTCGTTTGTATTGCATACGAATAAAAGTATTTTCCTTACGGGAAAAGCTGGTACAGGCAAAACCACCTTCTTAAAGCAGGTGGTACAAGCTTGTACTAAAAATTTAGTAGTAGTGGCACCAACTGGTGTGGCTGCTATTAATGCTGGCGGTGTAACCATTCACAGCTTTTTCAACTTACCCTTCTCGCCTTATTTACCGCAAGGTAATGGCTGGGGTAGTGGCGATACAGCGGCTTATAGCAATACGCAATTAATTAACAAAGTAAAATTCAATAGCGAAAAAATTGAACTGCTACAAGCGTTAGAACTTCTTATTATTGATGAGGTGAGTATGGTGCGTGCCGATGTACTAGATGCGATTGATGCTATTTTGCGCCACTACAGAAAGCAATATCAAGCTCCTTTTGGAGGTGTGCAATTACTATGTATTGGCGATGTATATCAGCTACCGCCTGTTGTAAGCGATACCGAATGGCCGTTGCTGCAACAAGTGTATGCAACACCTTATTTTTTTAGTAGTTTGGTATTTGCAGCAGCAGCGCCATTATGTATTGAGTTAGATAAAGTATATCGCCAACAAGAAGGAAGTTTTATCCGCTTATTAAATCAGGTACGTAACAACGAATTTGATGAAGATGGTTATGATATGTTACAGTCCTTACAACAGCATGTACTTAATAGCGATGTAGGTGTAATTACACTAACCAGTCACAATGCTATTGCCGACGACATCAATCAAAAAGCTTTGGCTGCACTACCCGGCATGGCATTGGGATTTGAAGCTATTATTGAAGGCGAATTTTCTGAAAAAAGTTACCCCGCCGATGCTGTATTGGTATTAAAAGTGGGTGCCCAAGTAATGTTTATTAAAAACGATACCGAACGTATTCGTCGCTATTACAACGGCAAAATTGGTATTGTAACAGCACTCGACAGTAATGTAATTACGGTGCATTGCGAAGGCGATGATAGCCCTATTGCCGTTGAAAAAACCATTTGGAATAATACTCGCTATCAGCTGAATGCGAGTTCGCAAAGTATAGAAGAAGAGGTGGTGGGCAGCTTCACACAATTTCCGTTAAGGCTGGCTTGGGCTGTAACCATACACAAAAGTCAGGGCCTCACCTTTGATAAAGTGAAAATTGATGCTGGCAAGGCATTTGCACCCGGACAAGTATATGTAGCTTTAAGCAGATGTACCCGGCTCGATGGTATTCAACTATTAAGTAGCCTTACGGCAAATGCTATACGCACCGACCCTCGTATCGTAGCTTTTTCGCAAACACAAAAAACACCCGTTGCACAATTACCCTTTCTGCTAGAAGAGGCTAAAATTAGCTATCAGCAAATGCAGTTGTATCAATGGTTTGGCGATATTCAGTTACCAAAAGCACTAATACCATTAATAAATACCATTAATACCGCTGGTCATCAATGTAACCCCAACCCTACTGCTACTATTGTGGCATGGGGCGAAGTGGTAACCAACGTTACGCAAGTGGCTAAAAGGTTTAAAAGTCAGCTACAACAGCTGCTACCTAACGATTCTTTACCTGAAGAAAGCACAGCACTGCAACAACGCTTACAAGCCGCTGCGGGCTATTTTGTACAACAATTACAGCCCATTGTACAAGCGCTTGCTGCATTAGATTTTGCTTGCGATAGTAAGCCGCAAGCCAAGCAATTACTAGACAAGCTACAA
>DMPB01000056.1:20338-22950 GCA_003456175.1 Chitinophagaceae bacterium
TACAACGCTGGAATGCTAGTTTACAAAAGTATGTTGCAGTGTACGAACACATTTACCGTAAGGGATACAGTCCAATTATTGTAAGTGAGGCTTTGCAACAACCAATTGCAGCTTGGAACAAAAAAGTATATGCTGCACAACAAACTACAACGGGTGTAACAGATTGTATGCAGCCTGTTTTATTACAACAATTAAAACAAGCTAGAGATACTTATTGTAATGAAAACGATGTTGCTGTGTACTTGGTTGCCAACTTGGCCACATTGGTATACATGGCGAATTGTATGCCAACAGACACTGCTGAACTAGCACAAATACCCGGTTTTGGACCCAAAAAAGTAGCACAGTACGGCGAATTGTTTTTGCCGATTATTGGAGCTTATGTTGCTGAAAGAAACATTACCGTACGATTGCCATTACCAAGCAAAAAAGCTAAAGAAAAAACGAGTGCAGAAAAAGTAGCTAGCAATGCCATTACGCTACAAATGTTTATAGAAGGCAACGATATAGCTACTATTGCAGCAACACGTAACCTTAGTATTGGCACTATTGAAAGTCATTTAACAGGTTATATTGCCAACGGAACGCTTGATATTATACAAGTAGTTGCACCTGAATTGCTGAAACAATTAAATGAAGCCATTGCAACACTGGATTGGGATATTTCACAAGGGTACACAGCATTAAAAGAGCAATTAAACTTCGATGTAAGTTTTGCCGCTTTGCGTTGGTGGCAGGCGCATCAACAATATTTAGCAGCTAAGAACGATGTTGCACCTTAGCTACAAACTGCTTGTATTCGCTGATAATTTTTTTAACATCAAATTTTTGCTGCACTAATGTACGGCCTGCTTGGCCCATGGCTTTACGTCCAGCTTCGGGCATCGACATGAGCTGTGCCATTTTTACCGCAAGGTCTTCGGCATTATCTACCTTGCACATAAAACCATTCACACCATCGTCTACCACTTCTCGGCAACCAGTATGGTTAGTAGTAATAATAGGAATTTCTAAACTACATGCCTCCATTAAACTGCGGGGTACACCCTCTTGGTAATAGCTTGGCAATACAAAGCAATGCGATTGCAGCAAGCAGGGAACAACATCGTTCGCAAAGCCACGATAATCAATCAAACCTTCATCACGCCATGCCTGCATTTGTTCTACCGGAATAGAATCGGGGTGATGCGGTTCAAAAAAACCAAAGATGCGACACTGAAAATGGTAGCCCTTACTTCTCAAAATGCGAGCAGCATCGGCAAACGTACCAATGCCTTTACTCCACAAATTGCGTGTGAGCATTAAAAATACAAACGGCTTATCGGCCTTAGCATCGTTGTATCGGCTACGGTCAAAACGCTCCGTATTAATTCCCTCGCCATGCAGCAACTTTAACTTACTAGGCTTGGCAATACGATATTTCTGAAACAAATGCACATCTTCGGCATTTAGCAGCCATACTTCTTTCACACGGCGTAATGCGAAGCGATATAGGTTTTGTACCAACACAAACAGCCAGTTCCGCTTTTTAAATGCATAGCCTAAACCTGTAATTAAAGCTACCGATGGTATACGTAACCACCCAGCCGCTAACGAACCGTAAATATTGGGCTTTATTACATAATGAAAAATAGCAATAGGTTGTAGCTTTTTATAGAACTTACGTAATTGCCAAAACAGTGTAATATCGGCAATAGGGTTTAACTCTCGATTGTTAAACTCAATATGGTGCACTTTGCAGCCTATGTTCATTAAACCGGCAGCAAAATCGTCTTTCTGAGCTAGCACATGCACTTCGAAGCCATCGGCGATGAACGATTCCAGCACTTCCTTTCTGAAATTGTACATACTCCAACAACTATTGCTTACAAAAAGCAGTTTCTTCGCAGTATGTTGTTGTTGTTGCATACGGTGCAATAATAATACATTAAACGAATTACTACATTCGAGTTTGTAATGTAGCATCGTTAAATTGTTTTGTACTAATTATTTATGCTTACACCGCAAGCCATTGCTTTAACATTATTCTACTTAGGGGTAAGCTATGTATGGTTTCGTTACCGTGCAAAGCAGCAAGGCTATGGCCTTACGGCAAATGAAGCACTGCTCGCATTAACAATACGTGTACTGGCAGGTTGGAGTTTTAGTTTTGTAATGCTGTATTTGTACGACGGACAAGATACTTGGGAGTACCATCGTGAAGGTTTGAAATACTATGCTTTATTGAAAAAAAACCCGCTAGCTTTTGTTGCCAAAGACATTACCGAACATGGCTACACCAATGGTATTTGGAACAGTTTTTTCAGCAGCGAAAATTCGTTCTTTAAAGATCTGCAACACAACCTCGTAATTAAGCTATATGCACTCATGGATGTGTTCAGTGGCGGCCGTTATTATGTGAATGTAATATTGTATAACCTCCTCATTTTTTCGGCACCACGCAAGTTATACTTGCTAGTACAACATTATTGGGGTGGCAATAAACGTTGGTGGTGGCTTATGATATTTTGCTTTCCAACGGTATTGTTTTTCACCAGTGCTATGATGAAAGACGGCCTCTGTTTTTGGTTGATGATCGGCGCTATTTATCGTACACATTTATGGCAGCAACA
>DMPB01000056.1:23160-27166 GCA_003456175.1 Chitinophagaceae bacterium
TTATGGCAGCAACAAGGTAGCTACAAACATATAATTATAGCTCTAGGTTGGTTGCTCGGCTTATTACTTATTCGCCATTTCATGGCTATTACTTTATTGCCGTTGTTGCTTGCATTCGCATTTACCGTAAGGTACCGTTGGCATTCGCTAACAACTTTTGTCAGTTGCATTAGCATTACAGTGGTATTATTTTTTGCTACAGCATGGTTACCACCACAATTCAACTTAATGCAACGCATCGCCGAAAGGCAAGATGCTTTTCACGCCTTAGAAGGCACGTATCCGTTACCCAAATTACCACTTAATGGCACACCAATTTCGTTTATAAAAGCGCTACCAGCAGCAGTGAATCATGCCTTTTTTCAACCTGGGTTTGTACAAGTAAAATCAGGCGCTATTTACTGGGCCGGCATTATCGATTGGTTGATGTTACCTATAATGCTGGGTATTACCATAGTACTTGCCAAACGTAATTGGAAGCAACAATTAACACAACCATTTACATTATTATTAATAAGCATTTGTTGTGCTAATTATTTAGTTATTGGTTATACCGTTCCTTTCATTGGCGCCATTCTCCGCTACCGTGCATTGTTTGCTTTGTTATGGTTACTAGTAATGTTATCGCTTTGGAAACCTATGTATCGTAATAGCATACAGTAGCCTTACGGCAAATGCTCAAACGCCACTTTACCTATCGAACAAGTTTTGTCTTTTTGGGATATGGGGTTGACTGTATGAATGCTGTACAAGCAAAACAGCGATGTACCTTTATGCTATCCAATTGAGAAACCAAGATGTAGTCCAAATTATCCCAAAGGTCTTGCACTCCGTTTTGAAAAACCAAATATCCTATTGTTGAAAAACCAAGAGCGTTTATTGTAGCTTATCGCTCATCCAAAAAAAGTTACAGTTGAAAAAACAAAAAAGTAACGGACCAAACGCACTCTTTTTAGGGTGCGTTTTTTATGGAATTATGCTGCCCAATCATCTTATAGTTACTAAAACCAAACACTATGGCAGCCATTAACACACCTAACAGTAAAAGCGGTAAAAAAGCTATTATAGTTGATCTTACACCAATGGTAGATTTAGGCTTCTTGCTTATTACCTTTTTTGTAATTACTACCAACCTACAAGAACAAAAGGTTAGCAAACTCAACCTACCATCTAATGGCGATAGCACAGCTATTGCAGCTAGCAGCGCAATTACTTTACAACTACTCGGCAACAATGAAATTCGTTACTATTTTGGCAATCAGCCAAGTGCTGCTAGCATTACGGGCTATGCCCCTAATCAACTTAGGCAGGTATTACTACAATTTAAACAGCAGGTACCAAACAAGCAACATCCGCAAGTGGTAATTACACCCACCAACGATGCTACCTATCAAAACTTGGTAGATGTGCTAGATGAAATGGCCATTAATAGCATCGCCAGATATGCTGTTACCGATGCCATTCCATCCCTACAATAAGTGTCGTTTTGGGATAGCGGAATACCTAAATCATTGCGATAGATGGTAATGAACACATGTATTTTTACAACGTAATGTATCAAGTACCTAAACCCTGTGAACCATGCTTCTTAAAAGTATTCCTTCACTAATACACGAAGGGCAAAGTTATTGGCAAGTGCTTAGTAATACCGATGAACAATTGGTATTAAAAGTGTTAGATGCACAAGGCAAAATTGCTAAAACAGTAGTACAACAAGTAAGTGAGGGTTTTCATCAGCTATCGGTTAACCTATCAGACCTTGGTGCGGGTAAGTATGTGGTGAATGCTTTTAGTAATGGCAATTTTTTGAAAGCAGTGAAGCTATTGGTACAATAAACAAGCATAGTAGTAGTTTTCTCATAGTGGTTTTCCTATACATCCTCTTGCCTCTCAAGAGGATTTTTTTTGCACATATGGTGAACAACACAGCAAAAGCATTCAAATTTGAATTGCATTATTCATTTACCGTAAGGTATAGCCTTGCGATTCATTGTTAAACAGTTGCCATATGTCTATTCCTGTTGTTGATTTAGCACTTTTTACGAAAGGAACACCCGAACAAAAAAACGAGTTTGTACAAGCCCTTGGTAAAGCCTACGAAGAAGTAGGTTTTGTTGCTGTTAAAAACCATGACGTACCCGACCAACTCATTGGCGAACTGTACGAATATGTACAACAGTTTTTTGCACTGCCTCTTGAAAAAAAGCTCAACTACGAAATACCAGGATTGGCAGGCCAGCGTGGTTATACCAGCTTTGGCCGCGAACATGCCAAAGGCAGCGAAGCACCCGATTTAAAAGAGTTTTTTCAGTTCGGACAAATGGTAACCGATGGCGATCAAATTAAAGCCGAGTATCCAGATAATGTACAAGTGAAAGAAATTGCTGCCTTTAACCCAACGTTAGAAGGCGCCTATCAGCATTTTGAAAACAGTGGTCGTAGCTTATTGCAAGCCATAGCCTTATACCTTGGCCTAGATGAGCATTTTTTCGATGCTCATATTCACAACGGCAACAGCATTTTGCGTTGCATCCACTATCCGCCCATTACGCAAGAACCTAAAAGCGCTATTAGAGCTGAGCAGCATGAAGATATTAACCTCATTACCCTACTAGTGGGCGCCAGTGCCGATGGCCTCGAAATTTTAACCAAACAAAACGAGTGGGTTCCCGTAACCAGCCTACCTGAACAAATTGTAGTAAATGTTGGCGATATGCTACAACGCCTTACTAACAACAAACTCCGTAGCACCACCCACCGCGTTGTTAACCCAGCAAGAGAATTATGGCATACCAGCCGTTTTAGCATGCCATTTTTCCTACATCCACGTAGCGAAATGAGCCTAGCTTGCCTTGAAAGTTGTATTACCGAAGCAACTCCAAAAGCCTACCCCGATGCTACCGCCGGCGAGTATCTCGATGAACGCCTTCGCGAAATCGGCTTGAAGAAATAATTACTTTTAAAAAGCCAATGCTTGCATAAGCGTTGGCTTTTTAATGTTTATTGTACCTTACGGTAAATGATGACGTACACCCAACATTGATTTTACTCAGACACATACCCTTTTTAAAAGCTGTTTTATTACACAGCATCACCGCCTTTGGCGGTCCGCAGGGGCACATGGGTATGATGATAAAAACCTTTGTAGAACAACGCCGCGATGTTAGCAAAAGCGAGCTCATGCAATACATCGCCTTCTGTCAAATGCTACCCGGTGCCAGCAGTACACAAACACTTACCCTTATTGGCTACAAACGCGGCGGCCTACCATTAGCACTACTTACACTACTCATTTGGATACTACCCGCATGCAGTATCATGAGCTTACTAAGCTTCTTGCTCGATTATTTAGGTAATCAGCAGGCCAACCTCCATGTATTTAGATTTATACAACCCATGGCTATCGGCTTCATGATTTTTAGTACCATTAAAATGATGCGGGTATCGGTTCACAATCCTATCACCAGGATTATCGCTATGGTTGCTGCTATTGCTACTTTTTCTATTTTTAAAAGTCCTTGGATTTTTCCGGCCCTTATTGTATGCGCTGGTATTGCTACCAACTTCAGTAGCAAACGTATTCCGCAGAAAGGAGTGCCACCTAAAAAGGTAAAGTGGGGTAATTTGCTTATTTTCTTTGGTTTGTTTTTGCTAGCAGGTGTTGCTTCTGAAACAGCTCGTAAGCAGCATTGGCAACACCGACCAGCCTTTAACTTGTTTGAAAACTTTTACCGTTTTGGCAGCCTTGTTTTCGGTGGTGGCGATGTGCTTATGCCAATGATGTATGAACAATACGTTGTGCGCCCAACTACCGAAAGGGTAGAACGTAGCAACCCCAACGTGCTCAAAATGTCGCAGTTTGAGTTTCTTACAGGTTCGGGCATGGTACGTGCCATACCAGGCCCGGTTTTTAGCATTGGTGCATATACTGGTGGTATGCTGCTAAAAGACCGTGGCGATGGCATGCATATTGCAGGCTGCATTATAGGTACGGTAGCCATTTTTT
>DMPB01000056.1:27394-27661 GCA_003456175.1 Chitinophagaceae bacterium
TAGGTACGGTAGCCATTTTTTTGCCGAGTGCTTTGCTGGTACTTTTCTTTTTTCCGGTGTGGCATAATATTCAGAAGTATGCGGTTGTATTTCGCAGTCTTGAAGGTATTAATGCTGCAGTAGTAGGCATTATGCTTGGAGCTGTATTGTATTTAGGTAATGATGTATATACCGCCGTTACTTACAACACGCCAGCAGAACTTTGGAAGTATTTACTAGTAATTGTTGCCTCGCCACTGTTATTATTATTGACCAAAATACGTACTC
>DMPB01000141.1 GCA_003456175.1 Chitinophagaceae bacterium
GGTACAACATAATATTGCCTTAGCAAGCAAGCAAGTTCCTGTAGCTTTTTGGAAAGCTATGAAGGCACAGGGATTGTTAGAACCGCACTATCATATTCATGAATAAATTACGATGTTAGTATCGATAGTAGTGGCCTTGTTTGTTTGTGGTGTAAATATCTACTTATAAATAGAATTAGTTATAGCATATATGATTTTATGTGAATGCTATGATAGTAGTTCATAAAAATAATAAATTATATTTTATACTAATTTTTTTATTGAAAGTATGGTGTTGAATTACTTAGTTAATATTGATGTCCGTTATTAATCCAATGAATAATTTTATTACGTTCTGAAACTGGTATTAATCCGGTTCTTGGCATTGGCGTTGGGATGCCTAGTATGGCTCTCGCTTCAATTCTGTGCCATAAATTGAGTACTGTACAAACATGAGTAACATCAAAGCCTCCTGAACCATTACTTCCGATATGGCAAGGAGTGCAATAGCTATTAAGGACTTGTTGTGTAGCAATAAATGTTGCATTCGGCTTTACAGTATCAATAGAAATTTTCTTGCTATTAGTGCATCCATGATTGTCTTTTACAGTAATGTGATAATCTCCCACCGATAAGCTATCGAAATTAGAACGCTCCTGATAGGGTAGTTCGTTTAACTTGTATTGATAGGATGGACCAAGTGGGGATATGATTTTAATGCTACCAGTTCGATTGCAGGGGTGTGATTGATTCACCTGCACTTGTATATTGATGTTTGCGTTAGTACATGTGGCGTTATCTTTAGTACATGCGTATAGTGCGATTAGACAGCATAAGTAAAGTAACCATTGTTGATTATTACTAATTGACATGCTTATCTGTTAATGTATTAAGAAAGCTAATAAGTGCTTGTTTCTCTGTTACTGAAAGCTCTAGCTGATCAAAGGCCAATGTTTGATGTGAGAGGTCAATACCAAGAGCACGGCCGCCACCAACTTCATAAAATTTGATCACATCGTTTAGGTTATTATAAATACCATTATGCATATAAGGTGACGTTAGTGCTATGTTTCTTAGTGTTGGTGTTTTGAAAGCATATCGGAGTTGTTCAATCGGATTGGTATTGTATTTGCCGGCATCTGAGTCTATAGTTGCATTTTTCCAAATAGGATTTTTGGGTACACCAATTACCTCCGATTCTGAATTGTTGAACCATGGAGGAATAGTGCCATTATAGAGCGGAATGAAATGACAAGTGCCACATTTAGCTTTCCCTGTAAATAGATTAAAACCAAGTGTTTCTTGCGGTGTTAAAATTGTTTTACCTTGAAAAAAATGATCAATTTTAGATTGAAAAGGCATTAGACTTCGTACATATGCTGCTATTGCATTTTTTGTTTCGTAAGCAGTGATTACTTTTTTGTTAGGATAGGCCTTTTTGAACGCAACAACTATTAATGAATCAGTCAATATTTTTTTGGTGAGTATGTCTGGCGCTAAATTGAATTCATTTGGATTATTCATTACGTTTTCTATTTGATTTTCTAAATCTTGCGATCTTGAATCGTAGAAAAATGTTTTCTGGAATGCTGCATACATCACAGTTGGTGTATTTCGTTGGGGTTGATTGCCGTGGATATTACGTGTTGATACCACCTTACCATCTGTGAATGCTTTATTAGGCAAATGACAAGTACCGCAACTGATAGTGTTAGATTTAGAAAGGGCTGTGTTATAGAAAAGTTGTTCTCCTAGCTTAATCTTGGCTGGTGTTGATACAGATGCTTCAAATGGTGAAAATGCATCAGGATTTAATTTCTTCCCTTGCATTAACTCTGCTAAGGTGCCAGCAAAAACCTTATTAGTATAAAAGTTAGGTGATTGTTCGATACTTTTTTCGAAAGCTATCTTCCATGCAGTGCTTAATGGCATGAGATAATCTTTGATAAATACTAAGCGATTGAATGTGTTGAATTGCTCGTTTTGCTTAATATATGCTTGACAATTTGAAATGCCATTGATAACGGCAGTATTAAGTGTTATTTCTTTGGTTGTACAATAAGTATTGTAAAAATGAAGTATTCCTTCAAGTGATGCATTAGCTTCTTCTATTGATAGCTGTGCTATGGGTGAGTCAAAGCCAACAATCCCCAATGTTGCAGTTCGTATTAATTGATGTTGGATGAGTTCGTAAATATGATGGTCTTGAATGGGAAGGTACTGCAAGTTTTTTTTGATAAAGCTTATGTCAGTTTTGAGGATGTTTATTTGCTCTATCAATAAATTTTTATCTAAAGTGTCGTTATACACTATTTCTTCGATTACCTGAAATCCAGTAGCATCATTTACTGTATTATCATCTGTTTTTATTTCTGGTAATGCAGGCCCATTCACTCTTCTTATTAGTCCTTGAAAGTAATATTCTAAGAAAGGTTCAATTTTTTTATACCTAATTCTACAAGTGGTAAATTCTCTTTTTGCAATAGTTGTATCCGTGGCATTGCTTAATGTTGTCAGTTGTATTATTAGTGAATCCAACGCTTCTTCTAGGTAATTGATTGTAACATTATCAATTTCTTTTTGTGAATTATTAGTTGTACAACTATAAATAACTAATGCCGTAAATAGCAATAGGGTGAAATGATATCTCATAGTATTATTGTAAGCAAGATTGTTTTATTCTAAAAAAATAGCGCCCCTGTGTGAGTACAGGAGCGCTATTATTATTTACAAGTATTTATTTAGGAACATTTGTAATGATAAGTGTTTGACCACCGGCTTTATATGGCTGTATAGTGTTGGCCTTACTAGGGTTAAGGAACTTATCTCCTTCAACCCAAGTATGGGCATGAATATTGATTGTAAATGTTCCAGGAACGCCAATAACATCAGAAATATCTTCCATGGCACCATGCTCCCAAATACCAAACCTTGATTGATTAGGTCCTGCCGGGTTATACTTTGTTCCAAGCATGGTAGCATCTTTATGTGTCATATCCATAAATACTTTCTTGGTGCCTGTGTTAATGTTATATTGCCAAATCAATGAATTGTGTGTGGCTTCAGGCCAAAAAGAATCGCCATCTTCTTGTATGTACACAAAATTTTCAGTAACACAAAGATTGTCGGGATTAATAATGTCAGAACCTTTCACATTAGCACCCGTGGGAGAAACATCGCCATCTGCAATAATTTTTAATACACCTTTGAGTGGGTCTGTTGGGTCTAGTTTTAGCTGATACACTCTACCCATGTAAGTTTTTTCACTCGAACCATTTACACCAGTGGCAACAAAATATAATTCACGGTTATTTGCTGCAGAACCTTTTCTATAATCTAAATCCTCAACACGTGCAAATTGAATTGATTTGAGTGTGCTATTTAGGTTTTCAATTTCCGTACCAGTGAGGTTTTTAGCATTAGGTACTTCAACGAATTCTACATTATAGTTGTTTCCCCACGTAATGGCAGTTTCAATTTGATTCTGATCTACTCTTCTTAAAACATATAGTTTCCCATTATCTAAGTCTCCAACTGTGTTTGATACGTATAAATACACTTGTCCGTTGCTAGCATCTTCACCAAGTATAATAACAGTTTTTCCAGGATATGCTGCCTTTGTAAGCGGTACTGCATTTTCTCCACTGAACTTACCTAGTGCTGGTTTAACCCGCGACTGGTTCGATGGGTCGGCGGTTGCTATCGGATTAATTGCATGCGTCATAGCATTTACATTAGACTCACCGGTTGATAGAAAGGTTGGTCCAAAACCATGAATCTCTGGTGTTGCCATGGTGCCAGAGCAAAGTCTAAACAAGCCCCCATCTGTGTTAACGATATAATCACCTTTTATGATGTTTAGTTTATTATCAAGATATAATCTTGAAATGGCCCAAGTATTCTCGTGATTTGTAACCATAATATAGCCACTGCCATCAGGGTTTTTAATGAATCCCTGTCCGTCTGGTGCACCACCATAAATCATATTGCCAGAGTTTGGAATTACATCTTCACTACTAACAAGTGGATACACTCCAACATTAGAGAATTCAGCTGCCATCTTTATAAATGAAGGTGTAATCGACCGATTTCTAAACTCAACCTCATTTACTTGATTGTCACTATTTTTTTTACAAGATACTGCTACAGATGCAGCAATAGCAAAAGATAAAATCTTTGCATACTGTTGTTTGGTTGCCATTGATAATTATTTATAGCGCAAACGTAGCGGGCCTATATAAAGCAATTATTAGGTTAGTGTTATGCTTGTATGAAGCAATTCAATTTAGTTAGTACTAAGAATATATTTTATTATTTCTATTAAGAATATAAGTTGTTGTACACCCATGTTCAGTTTAGTTTTTTTATGATTTCATATTAAGTTAACTACTTGTTAAGTTGCTAATAATATTGCATGCTAAGTTTTGCTTACAAACTATTACGATTTTTATGGCAAGCAAAATTTTACAAACATTCATGTGTCTGCTATTATTGGTGAGTCCTTCTATAGCAGTATTGGCGCAAGAAACAACTGCAGAAATTTCGGGTGTGGTTAAAGCATCTGATAATAACGGCATCACGGGTGCTGTTGTAACTGCCGTACATCAACCAACTGGAACTAAGTATGTAACAACAACTAGGAAAGATGGACGTTACAATTTACCAAACTTAAGAGTAGGTGGTCCATATGAAATTACAGTTTCTTATGTAGGTTATAACACACAGCAGAAGAATAACATAACGCTTTCATTAGGCCAAGAGTTTAAAGTAGACTTCGAGTTAGTAGCAGCTTCAACAAACTTAGCTGAGGTTGTTGTTAAATCGGGTCGTTCGGATAAAATTTTTAATAATGGTCGAACCGGTAGTCAAGAAGTTATTACACGTACTCAACTTGATCGCTTGCCTACAATCAATCGTTCTTTAAGCGATTTTACCAAACTAACACCATCAGCGAATGGACAAAGTTTTGGTGGCAGAAGTGGTGCCTATAATAATATTACTGTCGATGGTGCCAACTTTAATAATGCGTTTGGGTTAAGTAGCTTACTTGGTGGTCAAACCAATAGTCAGCCTATCAGTTTAGATGCTATTGAGCAAATACAAGTAAATATTGCTCCTTTCGATGTACGTCAGGGTGGCTTTAGTGGCGCTGGTGTTAATAGTGTTACAAAAAGCGGAACAAATGAATTCAAAGGAACAATATACACTTACCAAAAGAGCCCAGATTTAGTAGGCCGTAGGGCAAAACAATTTGAAGTATTGAAACAGAATTTTATTTACGATCAGTATGGTGCTGCTATCGGAGGTCCTATCATTAAAAATAAATTATTCTTCTTTGTGAGTGGTGAAATAGAGCGTATTGAAGAGCCTGGGACAAGTTTGCAAGCTGCGAGAGGTGCAACTACCGGAGGTGTAGGTAATATTTCTAGAGCAAGAGCTGAAGAGTTAGATGAGCTTCGTAATTTTCTTATTCAACGTTTCGGATATAATCCCGGTAGTTATGAAGGTTACGACCTTCGTACACAAAGCGATAAACTCACCGCCAAGGTAGATTGGAACATTAATAAATCAAATGTCCTTACGGTAAAATATAATTACCTCAAAAGTTTTAGAGATGTACCTGCTAGCAATAGTGGCGCACCAACTGGTGGCCGAGGAGCAGGTTTAGATGGTCTACCATTTACGTCATCATTCTACACTATTAATAACAACTTTAATATTGTAATTGCAGAATTAAATACTCGCTTTGGTAATAAAGCAAGTAATAAGCTACAAATAGGATATACTGCATTAAGAGATTTCAGGGTAAGCCTCGGTGGACGAGATTTCCCATTAGTAGATATTGAAAATGGACAAGGTCGTTTTCTAACCTCTTTCGGATATGAACCATTTACATACAATAATCAATTGAATACTGATATCTATCAGCTCAATGATATATTCACTTATTATCTTGGAAAGCATGAGTTAGTAGTTGGTACACAAAACAATATTAAGAAGTTTAAAAACGGATTTGCCCCCAACTATAATGGTACTTTTCGATTCAGAAGCATTCAAGATTTTTATAATAGTGTTAATAATGGTACTGCCAATGCTATACGTTATGAACTACGTTATTCAGCACTTAAAGATGGTGCATTTCCATTTGCTAACGTAGGTGCTGTTGAACTAGGTTTTTTCATACAAGATAAATGGCGAATTAAGGATAACCTAACAATTACATATGGCTTAAGGATTGATGCACCCATTTTTGATGAGAGTTTTGATTTTAATAGCAATGTTGCAAATCTTACGTTCAGAAATGGTGAAAAATACAGTACTTCACAAGCACCTAAGAATGCATTACTATGGAGCCCTCGTTTAGGCGTTAATTGGGATGT
>DMPB01000035.1:0-4183 GCA_003456175.1 Chitinophagaceae bacterium
AGGCGGTATTCATTTGCCATAAGGCGAATAAACACAGGATATATATATAATATTTTTTCATTTTGCTTATATTGTTATTGGTAACTACATACTCCAACGCAAGCCGGCGGTCCATGTTTGTGCTTCAGGAAAACGGAATTTATACTCTCTAATACCGTTGCGGCCTGCAGGACTTTTATCGAAATAGATGTATGCGATATTGGTAACGTTACCGAAAACGGTGATTCGATTATTTTTCAATTTTTTAAGCCATTGTGCAGGCAACACGTATGCTAATGATATATTGCTCAGTTTAAGATAATCGTCGTTAAAAATGTATTTGCTACTAGCAGGTACTAATGGGTTACCAATGAGTCGTAAGCGTGGCATATCGGTGATGTCGCCAGTGCGCTGCCATCGATCTAAAAGGTTCACACTCATATTACTATTTTGCAGATTTCTACCGTTGTTTTCGAGGTTGTAATCCATTAAAAACTTACCGCCAAAACTGTATAGAATATTTACCGTAAGGGTAAAACCTTTGTAGCTAAAATTGTTGATAAAACCACCTTGTGCTTTAGGCAATCTATCGCCAAGATATACGCCGTTAGCAATACTGCGGTCTAACGAATCGGCACGTACTACTTTACCATCATCAACATACATTTCGTAACCGGTTTGCGGATCTACCCCTGCAAACTGAAAGCCCCAAATAGCGGTTGTACTTACACCTGTTCTTAACACTGTTGCAGCTTGCGTACTGCTATAACGTTGAAAATCGTTTTTCACACTTAAAATGGTACTGCGGTTATTGCCAACATTTAACGTACTGTTCCAAGTGAATGCACCGGTTAAAATTTGAGCATTGATGGCTGCATCCCAACCGCGGTTACGCATTTTAGCAATATTGGCTAGTACACTTGTAAAACCATTTTCGGCGGGCACATTAATAGAACTAATGGCATCGTCTACAATGTTTTGATATACATCGAGTGTTATGGTGAAGCGTTTCGCCAGGGTGATATCTAATCCAAGATTGGTTTTATAACTACGTTCCCAACCTAAATTGGGGTTGGGTGCACTCCGCAAGGCACTACTAGCGTTGCCATTATAACCCTCGTTGTTAAAGGTGTACAAACCACGAGCTTCGTAGCTGCCAATGCGGCTGTTGCCTGTTGTTCCGTAGCTTGCTCTAATACGTGCACTTGTAATAGCCTTCCATTTTGGAAAGAAAGACTCTTTGCTCAACACCCAGCCACCACCAATAGCACTATTAAC
Source organism: Chitinophagaceae bacterium (assembly GCA_003456175.1). GTDB lineage: Bacteria > Bacteroidota > Bacteroidia > Chitinophagales > Chitinophagaceae > UBA10646. Next base: position 1,258 of record DMPB01000035.1, read on the forward strand.
AGTTGAATTAACGCTTGCACCAAATACGCTTGCAGCATCTAACCTGCTACTTAGCGTTACAAAATATTTATCGGCGAAGCTGTACCCTGCTTGTCCGTAAAAACTGGTAGTTCTATTTATATTAATACTGCTTGCAGCATTACGAGTTGCAGCATTACTTAACTCATTTAATCGATAATAAGTGAACCCTGTACCTTGCCCTGTTAGTAGTTTAGCACTTTGATGACGGGCTTCAAAACCTCCTACCATATCGAGCTTGTGGAGTTGATTCTTAAATTTTGGAACATAGTTTACTTGCGTAAATGAGATCCAACTAAAATCTTGACGATCATAAATAATGGCTCTACCATTAGATGGACTGCCTGTAGCATTTCTTGGGCTAAAGAATACATTTTGTTTATTAACACTACTGTTGGTACCGATGCTGGTAGATATGGTTAGATTGTCGAATAACTTATAATCGAGGCGTAGGTTACCATTTAATGCACCACCTTCGTGCTGATTTACATTTTGATTTAAGATAGCGATAGGATTAGGTACACCTAAGTTGCTGAATGCATAATAACTACCATCGGCATTAAATACGGGAACGTTGGGAGCAATTGGTACACTGCTGTAAGCATTCAATCCATTTTTGGTAAGAAACGATGGTGCAAAATTGATAGTAGCACTTAAACGCTTACTGAGTTTGTGATCTACACGAAGGTTTAAGTTCACACGATTATAATCGTTGCCTAGTTGAATAGCTTGTTGCTGTAAGTATGATGCAGAAAAACGAAATGTAGTATTCTCATTCCCACCACTAATATCAAAATCTGCATTTTGAAAATTAGCTACACGATTGGTTAGTTCAAACCAATTGGTATTGATATCTCTACTACCCGCCAACCTTTCTGCATCGAATGGGCTGCGACCTTCGTTGATGTACATTTCATACAACAGCGTATAATACTCTGGTCCACTTAACCATTTAATACGATTAATACTTCTACTCTGCCCTGCATTATATCCGAAGTTAACCTTAGTGCGGCCTGCCCTACCCTTTTTTGTAGTGATAATGATAACACCATTACTCGCATTATTACCATAAATACTGGTTGCAGCTGCATCTTTTAAAATACTAATACTTTCAATGTCATCGGGGTTGATACTTGCTAACGGATTCAGTAGTTGTTGGTTGGTTATGAGTGATGGAATATCACCTCTTTGAGGTTCTAAAATGGGTACGCCATCTACCACAAACAAGGGTTGTGTACTTGTAGTAAGTTGTGCTGCATCGTTTGAAAGGCTCAAACTACTGAGACTGTTCTGACCACGAATATTAATACGTACTGGCGTTCCTAATTCTGTATTAGGTTGCACTTGTACACCGGCGGCCAACCCTTCTAGTAGTTTATCAAGTGTTTCTATGGGGCGGTTCGCTTGTAGATCTTTATCGCTAAGGGTAACAATACTGCCTACCACTTCTTCTTTACGTTTTGGTCTGCTGTAACTATTGGTTACTACTACTTCTTGCAAACCATCTACATTACGCTGTAGCTGTACATTAATATTCGTTCGATTGTTGATTTTAGTTTCAAGCTTACTGAAGCCAACGTATGTAAATAACAATACATCTTTGGCAGCATCGGTGGGTGTAACGGTAAGGCTATAACGCCCCATAGTATCGGTAACTGTTCGCTTACCTAAACTCTTCAATTGTACTGTTACTCCAGCTAATGGTTGATAATCGTCGGAAGCAATAACTACGCCTTTTATGCTAATACTTTGTGCTTGAAGCGCTTGTACATTTACCGTAAGGTAAAAGAAAAGAAATGCAAGAGAGAATCCACGCATGCTCACAGTTTTAAGGTTGCAAAGTGTAAGATCTAAACTTTGCTATGTATCAGAATTGAGAAACGAATTTATAAAATTAGGAAGCAAACTGTTGTTAGCATGTATCATTACTTGTTAAGTGGTAATTTTAGCAACTCAAAACAATGTAGCATGAAAAAAACCTTACTCTTTATTTTTTGTATGAGTGCTTTGCTCGTACAAGCACAATGGATTGGTGATAGCACCCTCAACAATGCAATAGCAACAGGCAACATTATCAATAGCCGTAGTGGTTTAGTGAGTATTCCATCTGGCGATGGTGGTATGTTCTTAGCATGGGAAGATTCTACTAATCCTGCCACTATTGGCTTTGATGTGTACCTGCAAAAAATTAATGCCAATGGTACTGTTGCATTCACAACCAACGGTTTAGCTGTGTGCAGTTCTGATGGTAACCAAACTAATATCTCCATGATTAGCGATGGTGCTGGCGGTGTTGTATTAGTATGGCAAGATCAACGGTTTGGTACTAGTAATAATGATATATACGGGCAACGTGTACTAGCCAATGGCTCTTTTGGTTGGGAGGCTAATGGCGTTGCACTCACCGATACTGTAGGTTCTCAAACCATTTCTTCACTCGCGGTAGGAACTACTGGCGAACTCATTATGCTCTTCAGGAGTAGCACTAGCACTACACAAGGTGTTGATTTGTTTGTTAATAAAATAAATATTGCAACGGGTACTATTATCGCAGCTAAGCTTATTGCCGGAGGTGCTAATACCCAAACTGCTGAAAGCATTGCTAGTGATGGTAGCGGTGGTGCTTTTTTGCTTTGGCAAGACCCTTATAGAGCAACTTCAGAAGCCGACATTCACATGCAACGAATTAATAATAATCTTGATACCCTTTGGAGTGGTAACGGCTCAAATGGTCTTGTAATTTGCAATGCCGCGGCCAACCAACTTGCACCAAGCATGGCAGTTGACCCTACAGGTGTTACCATTGCATGGGGCGACCTAAGAGGTAGTGCTACAAATGCAGAAATATATGCACAACGAGTAAATTACAGTGGTGCTATTCAGTGGACAGCCAATGGCGTTGTAGTTA
>DMPB01000035.1:4433-4754 GCA_003456175.1 Chitinophagaceae bacterium
CAATGGCGTTGTAGTTTGTAATGCAGCGGGTAATCAAACCAATGTACGTGCAGTACGCAGCAATGGCGGCACCATTCTAGTTTGGGGCGATAACCGAGTTTCGGGAAGCAACAGAGATATTTATGCTCAAAAAGTAAGTGATACTGATGGTAGTACCATGTGGCCAGTTACCAATGGCGTTGCTATTTGTACGGCTACCGGTAACCAACCTAACAGCGTAACATCGGGCTTTACAGTTTTTTCGGATGATGCTAATGGGGCTTATATCGTATGGGACGATGCTCGCAATGGATCTTCTAACCTAGATGTTAGAGCACAACT
>DMPB01000041.1:0-12602 GCA_003456175.1 Chitinophagaceae bacterium
CCAACTACCGGTATGCTGCTGCGGGTTTGTATCGCTATGCGTTGGTTGTGTTTCATGCTGGCCAACTGGTGGCTGCCTTCATCCATACTTAACGCATCTAAGCCTGTCACTTCGCTATTGCTCGCATCGGGGTGGGCTACTGTTCTGATAATCATTTCTGATAGGTTCAACGTATCCGTTGTTCTGCGTAAGCCGCCTTTTACATATGCTAGGTAGTTGATCGTACTACTATTATTATTCGCATTGCTGCCGCGGTGCATAGCCGTTGGGCTGGTGCTGGCTTTGTAGCTCTCGGTGAACATACTGGTCACCATGCCGCTGCCACTCGTGCGTTCTACGAAAAAGGCTTGACCGCTGGCGATATAGCGTAGGTTCGTGGCACCACCCGCACTGGTAATCGTCGGGTTGTTGGCATCTAAGCTGAAGTCCACTACCGTATACGTGCCGGCTGCATTCGTGGGGTTATAAGCCCAGTACTTCTTAGAGATACTAGCACTTTGTAAGCCGCTTAAAAAGCTGCTATTGCCAAAGTCTACTGCTGATGGGTATGGGTTGCCGATTAGGTTGAAGCCGGTAGCAATATTCACATTCACATTGCCTTGACCTACTGCTCCCGTAGCACTTAACGTAACCGCACTGGCGTTGGTGGCACTACCATCTAACAAGGAACAGCCGTTGTTGGTGGTGTTTCTATCGCCTCTTACAATTACTCTATAGCCTGTTCCTGGTGTTAAGTTCGTAGCATTGGTATTGCTGATGCTCGTCCAACGGGCATTCGCTGCGCCACTGGCATTGTACGTGAACATGCTGGCATTGTTGTTCAACGTGGCATCGAAGCCGTTGCTATGTGGTGTTAAAGTGGGACAGATAGTGCCACCAGTACCACTACCCGTAATATGGATCTGTTGCTGCCATGCATTATTGATCTGTGCTGTTACTGGGCTCGCTACAAATATGTTCTTTCTTACGGCTCGTGCGGGTAAATAACGCTCTACCGTTACATTGCCGCTGATATTACCAGCACTCTGTGCTATACTGCCAGTACCACTTAAACTGCTCCCAATCGTTAGATTGCCGTTCGTTGTTAATGTTCCAGCATTTACCGTAAGGGTACCTTCCATTGCAATGGGATTGCCTTGTAACACACTACTACTAGCTATGATAAGGTTGCCCGTACCTGTTATTCCGTTACCATTGTTATTAATATCGCCATGAATCGTTGCATTAATACCGTTGATATTTAAACTGACACCACTGTTAATCGTGAGCCCCTTGGCAGTAAAACTAGATGGCGCTGTGCTGCTCGCTATGATGGCGTCGGCCGTACTTGAAGGCGCTGAAGGACTCCAAGAAGTGCCATTCCAAACTGGGATATCAGTGTTTCTAAGTATAGAAAAGGAATTTGACACTCGATTCACTACTGCTATATCTGACTTGCCGTCATTATCTGCATCGCCTACTGCAACAGACCATGGATTTGAACCTGTACTGAAATCGATACATGTATCAAAACTAATATTACCTGAAGTGCTAGTGCTTCTGAAAACGGATACCTTATCTATACCATCTATTGACACAACAACATCGAGTTTATTGTCGCCATTCATATCACCAAGTGCAATAAAATTAGGTACTGCACTTGTAGCAGGATCTGTTGCAACGTCAATTTTAGTGGCGAAGGTTACTGTTCCAGATGTACTTGTGTTACGTAAAATTGAAATTGATTTCGCACCTTGATTCGCAGAAACGATATCTAACTTCCCATCATTATCAATATCGCCAGTAGCAATCCATACTGGGCTTGCAGCAGTATTAAAATTCACTCTTGCGGCAAAACTTAATGAGCCAACAGAACTAGTGTTTCGAAATACTGATACGTTGGCATTATCTTGATTTCCTATTACAACATCAACAACTCCATTGCCATCTATATCAGAGATTGCTACTGAAGCAGGGCCACTCCCCGTTGAAAAAGTAGTATGCGTTGCTAAACTGATGGAACCTGATGTACTTGTATTTCTTACAATAGAAAAATTATTATCGTTATAGTTTGCTGTAACGATATCGGCTTTACCATCTCCATCTACATCTCCAACAGCAATACCCAATGGCCAAACTCCTACAGTAGCATCTACCTTTGTGGCAAAAGATATACTTCCAGAAGTACTAGTATTACGTAATACAGAAATACTACCACTAAGATTCAAAGTTACGATATCGAGCTTGCCATCATTATCCATATCATTGATAACAACAGCTAGCGTACTATTACCGGTTGGAAAAGTTACCATAGTAGCATAAGTAACAGCACCCGAACCATTGCTAGTGTTTCTGAATACACCAACATTGTTAGCACTGAAATTAGTAACAATAATTTCTGCCTTACCGTCACCGTCGATATCGGCAAAAGCGCATCCTCTGGGGGAACTCCCTGCTGTAAAATCGACCTTGCTAGCTAAATCTGTGCTTGAGAAAGCAGATTTTGCTGGACTAAATACAGGATTAAACTTTTGCAAGCTTGTTCCCACCAACGATGTAGATGTATTTAATATACTTATTGGTGCGAACGTAGCGCCTTGTGGTACTTGTACTGTGAGGCTTGTAGCAGTAGCATCGGTAACAGTTGCAGCAGTTGCTCCAAAATAAACGATATTATTAGTGGTAGTTGTATTGAAATGAGCGCCTGATATAACTACAACATCACCCGGGGTGGCCGCTAATGGAGTAAAAGATGTAATTGCTGGCGCAAGTGCAGTTCGCGTAACTGTAATGGTGTATGTTTTTGTAGTAACTGCATCTTCGGCGGTTACAATAACAAGTATGGTATTACTACCAATATTGAGCGATAAGTTCGAAGAAGCAACCCCACTCGTAATGAACGAAGCAGCACCACCGTTAACAACAACTCTCACATTAGATCCAGCATTAACCTCTTGTTGTGTTGCAGTTAGTGAAATTTCGTTTGTAGCATTGGAAACGGTTGCTGTATAACTAGTTGTATTAGTAGTAAATGTTGGACTTAATGTACCAGAGGAGATAGTTAACGCAGTTAAATTAGCATTACTACTTTGAGCTCTAATAACTTGAATGCTGTAGGTTTTAGTAGTGGTACCATCTTGTGCTGTTACAAGTACATCTATAGTATTGCTTCCAACATTTACCGCAAGGTTACCTGAGGCTGTGCCACTCGTAACAGTACTGTACGAACCTCCATTCACTCTTACTTGAATAGTGGCATTAGATTCGGCTCTGGTTGGTGTTACTGTTACAGTAGATGATGCATTATCGACACTTACACTATAACTGGTATTACTACTATTAAAGGTTGGATTTAATGTTCCGGCAGAAATTGTTAATCCGCTTAAATCGGCATTGGAACTGATACTTGAAGCTCTCGTAACAGTAATAGTATACGTTTTAATAGTGCTACCATCTTGTGCGGTTACACGCACATCAATTGTATTGCTTCCAACATTCAATGCTAAAGCCGCCGATGCTGAACCGCTTGTTACGGGTGAATAAGTACCATTATTTACCCTTACTAGTATGGTAGCATTCGCCTCTGCACGGGTGGGCGTTACAGTTACACTTGTTGTTGCATTATTTACACTAGCTGTATATGCGGTTGTAGATGCTGAAAAAGTTGGACTTAATGTACCCGCAGTTGTTGTTAGCGCACTTAAATTAGCGTTATTACTTAAGGTAGATATAGCTGTACTAGTAACCCAGTTACTTGAAGTACCACTAAGCGTAAAATTATACAGTGTACCATTAAGTGCATTTGATGTTAAATCGGTTAGTGTTGTTACACCAGTATTAGTACCGCCGGCAGTACCCTGATTAAAACCATAATAAGCTACTAACCCTGAAGAACTTGTACTTACTGTGGTGCTCATATTAGCTTGAATTTGCGCCTGCGTTCTTGCAACATTCCAAATTCTTACTTCATCCATAGCACCGCCAAATTTTTCAACACCACTCTCACTCAAAGTGAAATTATGACTACCACCCGTAATTGTTCCGGTATAACGGGCACCAGCTACTTCTATCCCATTTCTAAAAATTTTAACACTATCTGCAGCATCATTAAATACAAAAGCAATATGCTGCCATTCGTTCAGAGTTATAGTATTGTTAGGTGTAGTAAGAATACCCAAGTTATTATTCAATACCACTGTAAGGGCATTAGGAGAGCCTGCCTTACCACCAAAAAAATATCCTGTTGAGTAATTACGATGTACAATTCGATCCCACCGGCCATCTCCTAAATTCCTACTTGGCCGAATCCACAGCTCTACCGTCATAGAACTCGTTATATTCAGTTTGGCGTCAGTACCACAGTCAACGTAGTCAGAGACACCACTAAATTGGAGCGCATTATTCTGTGCAAATCCATGATAAACAAAAATGAAACTCATCAAAAAGCCAAGCATAAAGCGGTACTGCTTTCTCATAATGTTAGTTTGCTTGTTTGGATTTATCAGCACAAGGTGTATTCTGTGCCATGTGTATTGAAGGTATTCGACCACCACCTTACGGTAAAAAAACACGCGTTTCAAAAACGTTACAATCTGTTAAAAGCGGTGTAACCAATTGATTATCAATACATTTATACACTACAAACCACTGAATGATTTTTTTATAACAGCAGGCTAAGCCCTATTTTTTTCCTACAAAAACAATACTTTAGCACGGTTCTTCAACTTCATTTATACTTGAAACTAACCCGCTTACTGCTTCAACCTATGATATTTTGCTGTATGCTTTTATGCATCGGCAATAGTTTTGCACAGCAGCGTATAGATTCTTTTTTACAATTAAGTGGCGTAGACAGATACTATACACTCAACGAATTATACGGCAACAATCTGAAAAATCAACAGGTTATTGGTCGGTTAAATGCACTAGTACTTCAAAAAGGCAATTCCTCAGATAAACTCATTCAGTATTTCTGGCTCGAAAAAAGACCCCTACTAGACTCGCTGAAGCTTAGCCCGAAAGTTTTCACTATTTATCAAGAAATGGTACAAAAAGCAGAAGCTATTAATAACCATTACCTAGCGGCACAATATTACATTTCAATGGGGGTGAACTATAACACGCTTAAAGCTTTTAATCGATCATTTGAAAGCCAGCTATACTGCCTAGATGCCTTATCGAAAGATCCTACAGGAAAATACTTCCACCAAAGTTGGTGGCTGCACATTATTGCCAATAAATTCTACGAGTTTAAAGATTACATCAAAACAATAGAGCTGGCCAAAATCGCTAGTACCATAGGGTTGCAGTATACGCCAGATGGACATTGGTTTCAAAAAGTAAATACCAACCTCATTGGCATGAGCTACCTCAAAAACCAACAGTACGACTCGGCTCGCAACTGGCTTCAACAAACCTTACAAATTGCTAGCACTGTGAGAGATACTGTTTGGATGGGTATTGCTACAGGCAACTTGGGTACAATACATTACTTACAAGGTAATTATACAAAAGCAATTCAACTATACACACAAGCACTACAATGGTGCCGACAAAAGGGTATTTGGGATAATGTAGCCTCGTTTTGTAATAATCTTGCCGATTGCTACATGCTTACTAATAAATATAATGCTGTATTACCACTGCTAAATGAATCTGAAATAGCCAATCAAAAAGATCGAAACAATAACAGCTACCTAGCCAATCAAATAAAATTGTACACTGTTGCAGAGAGATACTATCGAAAAAAGAACGATAACAAGCTCATAATTGATTGTGCCGATTCCGTTAAAAAATACCAACAGCTCTACAACCAACACTTCGATATTACACAGAAAATTAAAGCAGAAGGTGAGTTTGCCTATCGTAGTAAAGACTTACAAAACAAGCTTTTATTAAATGAAAATAAATTACAGAAACAAACCATTTTATTCGGTTGTATTGTAGCTATCCTAACAGCAAGCTTCATTATTTTTTACATCAAGCGAATTAACTTACGTAAAAAGATAGCAGAACAAAAAAAGGCCCTATTAGAACAACAATTACAAGCTTCCAAAAAAGAGATACTAGACTTTACACATCACATCGTAGAAAAAAATCAAATCATAGAGCATTATACAGCTGAAATTATAGCCTTACAAAAGCAAACCAAATCCTTTGAACAAGAACAAACATCTGTACTGCAAGAACTAAAGAGTCAAACAATTTTAACCCAAGCAGATTGGGTTAAGTTCAAGCTTTTATTCAAGAAAGTGTACCCCAACTTTTTCTCACATTTCAAAACGCAATATCCCGAACTCACACAAGCCGAAATTAGATTCTTAGCATTCACCAAACTAGAAATCAGCCCCAAAGAAATGGCTAGCTTATTAGGTGTAAGCGATGAAGCTATTCGAACACTACGTTATCGCATCAAAAAGAAATTAAACATTAACGATGCTAAAGAAATCGAACAAGCAGTAGCTACAGTGTAGGTAACACCAACAAAACATCTATAGAAAAAGTGGCCTCGCCAGGAATCGAACCTGGACCTGGAGCTCCGGAAACTCTTATACTATCCATTGTACTACGAGGCCATAGCTGCAAATGTGCAACATCAACTGAAAATTGCCAACTATTTCAATAAGCCTGGTGCATTGGCTGCAAATATTTTTACAGCAATGGCTAATAAAATCACTCCAAAAAATTTACGTACTGCTAACAATCCGGCAGGTCCTAACAACTTAGAAATGTAATCAAGCGATTTCAGAACAATGTATACAATCGCAAGGTTAATAAGTATGGCTAATAATACTGGCACTTCTTCGTAGTTAGCACGTAACGATATAATAGTTGTAAGCGTACCACTACCAGCAATCAAAGGAAATGCAATAGGCACTACTGTTCCCGATTTTGGGTCGTCGCCACCTTTAAAAAACTCATGCCCCAACACCATTTCAAGTCCGAGTATAAAAATTACAATAGAACCGCCCACTGCGAACGATGCTACTTCTATACCTAACACTTTCAATAGCTTTTCGCCAACAAACAAAAAAGCAATCATTAAAGCACCAGAAATAAGCGTTGCCCTAAATTCACGAATACCACCCATTTTATGCTTTAGCGAAATAAGCAATGGTATAGAACCCACAATATCTATCACCGCAAATAGTGTAAAGGTTACTGTAAGTACAGCATCTAACGATATTGCTTGCATGGCTTTGGTTTTTGCAAAGATGCAACTTATTAACGTGTTGGGCGGTGTACTTCTGGTGTTCGGTTGCTATCGTTATGTAAAATATGCCAATCAAACATGTTGTTATTATTGGCCGTAAGCTTTACAACAGCACCATAGTGCAAGCGAAAAGCAGCAAACGAATCTTTTAATGGTGTATTGGTAATAGCTGCAAGTATACAACGCATAACACCACCATGGCTCACAATCGCAATGGGCGGTGCAGTCGTAGCTGCTACTACATGATTAAACTGTGTTGCAACCCTATTGAACAACTGCACATAATTTTCACCATTCGGAAAATAGTTATTCACGAAATCTTCCATCCAAGGGTCGCTGATATGTCGAGGGATATCGTTCCATAACTTACCCTCCCAATCGCCGCAATTGATTTCTTTAAAATTGTTATGCTGCTGTATATCGTGTGTCGGGAATAAAAATTGTGCTAGTTTATAACAACGCTGCAAAGGACTACTATGTACACTGGTAATACCTTGCGGTAAATGTTGCGCAATAGCCAGAGCCTCTTCTTCAAATGAATCGGTAACATTCAAATCAGATTGACCGTAGCACGTACCATAAGGCACTAAAGGGGTAGTATGCCGAATAAGATAAATTTCCATATGATGATAAAACCTGAATAACAGCAAACTTCTGTTACTTGTTGTGTAGCACCTAAGCAATCGCCGGTATAACCACCGATCCACTTCTTAAAGTACCAAGCCAAATATAGTAATAGCAATACACTTAATGTTAAGGCAAGCCACCATATAGGTTCAAAAAAATACCATACACCAACACCTCCAATGCATGCAATGAGTACTTCGTACCATTGTAAGCGCTGGTTAGCAAGTGGCTTGCTTTTACTTGCATCAATATCGGCAACGTAAGGTAGTAACTGCATCATCATTACTGCCATTAAACGGCTGTAAGCATGTGCCCCTAACATAAGGAGTGCTACTTCATTTACCGTAAGGTATACCACCAATTCTTGCAATAGCAAATATTTTATACCAAGCATGGCTATTAATCCAATAGGGCCATAGGTTCCTAGCCTACTATCTTTCATGATAGTAAGAATTTTTTCTTTCGTCCAGCCACCACCAAAGGCATCACAAACATCGGCCCAACCATCTTCATGAAAAGCACCTGTAAGTATAATGGTAACTAACATACTACATGCAATAGCCAATGAACTAGTTACTACCAACTGCAGATAATAAAATGTAGCAGCAGCTGTTAACCCAACAATTAAACCCACCCAAGGAAAATATCGAGCACTTTTTTGCAAGTACACAGGCTGATAGTTAAACCATTGCCCAGTTGGTATACGTGTGAAAAATTGAATTGCAGTTAATAGATATGCCAATTGCCTTGCCATAGTATGAAGATAAGGGCTTAGCGCTATTCAGCTACATTGCTAACGCCTGCACTTTCGAAACTTGCCATTTCATTTACAAAAGCACAAGCACAGCGTAACAGTGGTATGGCCAGTGCAGCGCCAGTACCTTCACCTAACCGTAGTTGCAATTGTAACAACGGAATAACATTCAAATAATCTAACATTTTTTGATGGCCTTGCTCGTTACTGCAATGTGCAAACACACAGTGCTGCAATACAGTAGGCTGCATTTGCTTCGCTACCAATAAAGCAGCAGTAACTATAAAACCATCGATCACAATCGTCATACCTAATGCAGCTGCTTCAATAATGGCAGCTGTAATCATGGCAATTTCAAAACCTCCAACACGTTGTAACAATAGTTCAGGTGCAATCGCTTGTTGCAATTGATGATACTGATATACTTGTGTAAGAGTTTGAATTTTAGTTTGCAATTGCTCTCCTACTACACCTGTACCACTACCAACACACGCTTGTATAGGCAACTGCAGTACATTACTCATAATAAGTGCAGCACTCGATGTGTTACCAATACCCATTTCGCCAAAACCAATCGTATTGCAACCCTTACGGTAAATATTTTGAACAATAGCAGCTGCACTATCGAAGCATTGGGTTAACTGCTCCGGTGTAATAGCCTGCTGTTGCTCGTAGTTAGCAGTACCATGTGCCACTTTTGCTGCAATAAAATGTAGATGTTGTTCCAACGAAGTATCAAAGTCGTAAGCAACACCAGCATCTACCACTTGTAGACTAAGATTATTCTGCTTACAAAAAACATTGATAGCAGCACCACCATGCACAAAATTCAAAACCATTTGTGCCGTTACCGCTTGTGGAAATGGGTTGACTTTTCCCGTTGCTGCAATACCATGATCGGCTGCAAATACAACTACATGCGGTACTTTAATAACAGGTGTAACAGTTTGTTGTATGGTACCCAACTGTAGTGCTAAAGATTCTAACAAACCGAGTGAACCAAGTGGTTTTGTTTTGGTATTGATAATATGTTGTAGTTGTGTAACAGAGAACGGTTGCATGTAAATTTTTTTATTTTCTATCGCTGCTGGAAAGTGCCAAACAGCGATAGAAAAAATTACCAATTTGCGGTTATGCCTATTTGTGCCAAACGAGGCATTGCAGCAAAACCTCTGATATCAAAAAACTTTTGACCAAACATGTTTTGTACATCTGCAAATACTTTTACATGTTCATTAATGGTATAGCTTGCATAAGCACTAAACAGCGTATAATCACTAAGTGCAACATCGGCTCTACGGAAGCCCCCTACATCGAAGCGACTACTTACATAACGTACCTCAACACTAAACTGCAAGGTGCTAATAGGTGTGTAGTTGATACTTGCATTAACACTGTGTTTTGGTCGGCGTAATAAATAACTATACTGTATCGTATCTCTTAAGCTGGCTCTGTTTTGTGTTGTTTCTTTAGCATCTAAGTACGTGTAATTGGCATTGATGCTCCATTTACCCGTAAGGGCTATATTGGCTTCTACCTCTACCCCTTGTACCTTTTGAGTAATGAAGTTGAAATATTTGTTACTGATATAATTGTAATCAATACCATTATCAATGATGCGATTAAAATATACGGTTCTAATACTGGTGTTTTGCTTACGATATGCTACCCCCAATTCGTAATTAGTGCTTTCTTCGGCTGCAAGGTTTCGGTTACCACTAAAGCCATCATACAATTGAAAAATGGAAGGACTTTTAAACCCAGTTGAAACACTTCCAAATACACGCCAATATTTATGAAATGCGTAGCTTGGATTGAAGGTATAAGTATTGTTATTACCATAACGGCTATGCACATTCAAACGACCGCCTATTTCTACAAATAACTTTTGATTTTTACTAGCATAATTCAACGATGCATACACCGATGTTTGCGACAAGCTTGTGTCTTTAAAATCGGTATTGAACGGACCAAAACTGCTCAAGCTGCGGTATTGATTGTTCATATTGTTATATCGAAAATCGCCACCTTGTACAAGTGTGAATCCACTACCAAGTTGGATGGCTGCATACAACTCCGCAAATTTTGAATCGCCATTATAATCGTTCGTCATATACTTGGTAAAGCCTGGCCTATCAATACTATCGTTAGTGTAATTACGCTGTATACGAGTATATTGAAAATTACCCGTAAGGGTAATCATATCATTCTTAAATGTAAAACCACTGCCAGCATTGAGCATTCTGTTGCGAATGATAAAATCTTTTTCATCGTTAAAGGCTCCGGCATCTATATCAGCAATGTAGTTGCTGCTTTGTATAAAGCTTCTAATATGTAGTTGCTTAGTAGCTGCATATTGTAACGTACCACTGATAACATTACCATTATAACCATCATCATCGAAGCCTTTGGCAGCAGTGCTATCGTAAGCACTAGTGAAACCATTAGTACCAATATGTGCATAGCGAACATTGTATTGTAGCTTGCCGACTTTACCAAATAATTGTGTACTGCTACGCAACGTATTTAAGCTTCCATAACTCAAAGTTGTTTTCACATTAACGGGCTTACGAACATTATTTTTTGTTGTAATAATATTGATAACACCTGCAATAGCATCGCTGCCATATAGCGTACTTTGAGCACCACGGCATACTTCTATTTGCTCAATATCATTCAAACTAAAAAGATTAATATCAAAATCATTAGTAATATTACTTGGGTCGGTTACAGGTATACCATCAATAAGAATCAAGGTGCGGCCAGCATTGGCTCCACGAGTAAATATTGTTTGAACACTACCCGGTGCATTATATGCCCCTGCTACTACAATACCTGCTTGTTCTGTTAGCAATTGCCCAAGGTTTTTGCCTGCATTTTTTTCGAGTGTTGCTTTATCAATAACAGTAATTACTTTACCAGTAGTACTTTGCTTTTGCTCGTACCGATTAGCAGTAACAATAAGTGGTTCTAAGATTTGTGTGGCGGTATCTTTTTGTTGTGCCAGCAAATGCGTTGCTACCATTACAGCAACTGTTGTAAGCATGAATTTTTTGCTCATTCTTCTAATATTTTTTGGTTAGAAAGAATGAACTTTCAGTAATAAAAACGTAGAAATGCAAGGGCAGACCTGCAGCATCTGCAAAAACACTTCTTCTGCTTTTCCTCCGAAAGCTCAAGATAGTTATTGGCTTGGCAGGTCTTCTGGCTTTTAGCACCTTTTCGCAGCCTTCCCGTTGTTCACAGTGGCAAAAGATGGTGGCGAACAGATTATTTACCTTACGGTAAAAGCTAATTACAGCTACGGGGATAGCGTAAGACTTTCACTTACTTCCCTTTTAATTGTAGCGTTGAAAAAATATCAACAACTACAAACCAAAACCTTTGCAAATGTATATACGTTTGTAAAGAACCCACAAATTAATTTATTCAACATTTACCGTAAGGTTATTAACGTTTGAAATAATGCACGATAAGCAAGAGCACTTACCGTTTTTAACAGGACTACGATTTATTGCAGCCTTTATGGTATTTGTACACCACTTTCCATTACCTGAAGAACGTGTTGGTACATTTTTATATGCATTTCAATCGGAACTGTACATTGGTGTTACTGTATTCTTTGTGTTGAGTGGGTTTTTAATTACGTATCGTTACTATGAAAAACCAATTGTTTGGCAAACCTATTTGGCGAACCGATTTGCCAGAATCTATCCGATGTATTTGCTATTCACGTTAGGAGCTTTTTTTATTGGTACGAAGTTCTCTCATATTATAGATGTATATAAAATAACAGAAGGTAATTTCATTACATCACTTTTTTTAAACCTCACCTTAACGAAAGCTTTTTTTAGCGATTATATTTTCACTGGTATGGCACAGGGCTGGACGCTTACACTTGAGGAATGTTTTTACGTAAGTGCACCTATACTATTCATTTACTTACGTAAAAAAAGATGGTGGCAATTAGTAGCCATTTTATATGCAATTGGAATTACATGTGTACTTATAGGAAAACAGATTACATGC
>DMPB01000041.1:12820-13677 GCA_003456175.1 Chitinophagaceae bacterium
TATAGGAAAACAGATTACATGGGGTGGATTTTTTAAAGATTGGATGTATTTATGTACCAGTACTTTCTTCGGACGATGTTTTGATTTTTTAATAGGTATGTACTTATGTATTTTGTATTTGAAGAGAAATACTACAGCAACACCATCTTTCCCCTGGATGACACTTCTTGGCAACTTAAGCATTGTAATTGCAGTAACATTACTTGTATTTGTAAGGAGTAATGATAGTATCTATCCATTTGGACTTTTCACATGGCCGGGCGTAGTTATTAATAATGTATTAGTACCTATGGCAGTGGCTTTACTCATGTGGGGCTTACTCACAGAGAAAAGCTGGTTGCAACAACTCTTAGCAACATCGATTTTTGATGTACTTGGCAAAAGCTCTTACGTGTTTTACCTACTACACATGGGTTGGTTATCGAGTTTATTACTAATGGTTACCAAACGTTACTATCTTCATTTGCCGGCATTGATTTTATTGAGTATTGCCTTGTACTACTTAATAGAAAAACCCGCTAACCGATGGATACGGCAACAATTCAACGCTAATACTAAATAAATAATATGAAACATCAGCTAAAGCTATTCAGCTTTATCATGATTGTGGTAGGCCTCGTGATAGGTATGGGAATTTTTAGAACAGCAGCCACTAGTGCTAAATATGCCATTGAACCAAGCGTATATTTTAGTGCTTGGATTGTTGGTGGTATTATTGCCCTTTGTGGCGCCCTCACCTATGCCGAAATTGGTAGTAGATACCCAGTTACAGGTGGCTACTACAAAGTGTTTTCTTATGCCTACCACCCCAGTATTGCTTTTGCGATTAACTGCATCATTCTGGTTTCAAATGCTGC
>DMPB01000041.1:13907-14460 GCA_003456175.1 Chitinophagaceae bacterium
TGGTTTCAAATGCTGCTAGCTTAAGCAGCGTAGCACTTATCGGTGTAGGTTATTTTACCAGATTGTTTCCCGAATATCAGTTCACCAATACGCACATTGCAAGTATTAGTGCCATAGCAATTGTTTTGTTTTACTTCATCAATCTTAAAGGACTCAAACTAAGTGCTACAGCACAAAACATATTAATGCTTATTAAAATCGGCATGTTGCTATTACTGGTAGGAGCCTTGTTATTTCCCAATGCTTACGCCACCAATACAACACCTATTTTTAGTGGTACTGCTAAAGCAACCGACTGGATCAAAAGTTTAGGTATTAGCCTTGTAGCTGTAAGCTTTACCTATGGTGGCTATCAGCAAACCATCAACTTTGGCAATGAGGTTGCGAACCCTGCAAAGAATATACCTAAAGGTATTTTCGGTGGCATTCTTATCATCATAAGTTTATACTTACTTGTTAATATTAGCTATTACAACATCATTGGTTTCACTAACATGCAAAACGAGAGAGATATTGCTTATGTAGTAGTTGATAAAATTTTAGGTACAAAAGG
>DMPB01000041.1:14713-23035 GCA_003456175.1 Chitinophagaceae bacterium
AGCTTCTTTTTATTCATTGGTGTTTTAAGCTATGTGAACGCACTACTCATGAGCAACCCTCGTGTTATGTATGCCATGAGTACAGAAGGCAGCTTACCGAAATGGTTTGGCAAAGAAAATAGTAACGGTGTACTTACAACATCACTTACCGTGTTCACTATTATTTGCATCATCATTCTTTTCTTTTCCCAAGAGTTTGAAGAGATTCTCAGCTTCACTATTTTCTTAGATTGCTTTGGAATGATTGCAAGCAGTGCTACTATTTTCAAACTGCGCAAAAACACAACATATCTTAATAATACTGGTATCTATCAAATGAAGCTATTCCCACTGCTACCCATTGTATTTATGATTGCCTATGCATTTGTTGGTATTAGCATTGCCATTGATAAACCTCAAACAGCACTTATTGGTGCGGGGGTATTACTTGCTTTTATGGCGCTTTATTTCTTACGTAAAAAATCTACAACAACCCACTAAAATCATCATATGCAGCTTTCAGAAATCATTAATAGTTTAGGTGAAGAACGTGAGCATTACTTCAATGCTATGACGCCGCCGATTATGCAAACCAGCAATTTCGCATTCAATACTGTTGCCGATTTGCGCCAAGCATTTGCTAACGAGTATGGCAGCTATCTATACAGCAGAGGTATTAACCCTACCGTAGATATACTTCGAAAAAAATTAGCTGCTTTAGATAATGCCGAAGATTGCCTCGTATTCAACAGTGGCGATGCTGCTATTACTGCTTGTGTAATGGCCAACCTTAATGCCGGCGATCATGCTATTGCCATTAATAACCCATACACCTGGGCTAAAAAGTTATTTGCCGAAACCCTGCCACGTTTTGGTATACAAACCACTTTCATCAACGGCACCGATATCAACAACTACCTAAACGCAATACAACCTAATACTAAACTCATTTACTTAGAAAGTCCGAACAGCTTCACCTATGAGCTACAACCATTGGCCGAGGTAGCCCAACTGGCCAAGCAACACAATATCGTAACCATTATTGATAACACCTACTGCACGCCACTGTACCAACAACCTATTAGTATAGGCATCGATATCAGCATTCAAAGCGCCAGTAAATACATTAGCGGCCATAGCGATGTTGTTGCTGGTGTAGCCTGTGGTAGCAAAGCCATGATGCAAAAAATATTCGATAACGAATACAATACCATGGGCAATTGCATTATGCCCTTCAATGCTTGGCTGCTGCTGCGTGGCCTTCGCACCCTACCGATTCGATTAAAACACATTATCGAAACATCGGCAGCGGTAGTCGCTTATTTAGAGCAACATCCAATAGTTGAACGCATATTATTTCCAACGCATCCTAGTTTTCCGCAGCAAGCACTCGCCTTACGGCAAATGAAAGTAGCATTCGGGTTAGTAACCTTTGTGCTCAAAGCAAATAACTTACAACAAGTAGAAGCTTTCTGCGAGGGCTTGCAGCATATTGCCATGGCAGTAAGTTGGGGCGGCCACGAAAGCTTAATCATGCCCAAAGCAGCTTTTACAACCCACACAGAGTTCGATGCCAACAACGAACAACATCGTATGATACGCCTCTACATGGGTTTAGAAACTGCCGACTATATTATCAACGATCTAGAACGTGGTTTTGCGGCTATGCAAAAAAGCTAATGCAAAGTGCAATCGCATTTACCGTAAGGGTATAAATAACCTCTTAATGGGGCAAAATACCGCTTATCTAAAAGCACTGTGCTACTAAGCAAGGTGCAAATACTTTTGAAATATGCTTAGGAAATTAATCATACTCTTAACCCTTGCTGGTTCAACTACCATAGCAAGCGCTCAAGAAACTTGGACGCTCCGCCGTATGGTAGACCATGCCATGCAACAGAATATATCTGTTAAACAGGCCGATGTTCAGGCACGTATTCAAGCCTTGGTGCTACAACAAGCCAAGTATAACCAATTACCAAGTGCTAGCTTCGGAACCGGACTTGGTATGCAATTTGGCCGTAGTATTGACCCTACCACTAACCAGTTCACCACAACCCAGTTATTATTTAATAACCTTTCGGTAAATGGTGGTATACAATTGTACAATGCCGGTCAAATCAAAAACAACATCGCTTATAGTGCACTATTGGTACAAGCAAGCTTGGCCGATAAAGCCAAAGCTGCTAACGATATTGCTTTAAGCGTTTGTAATTTTTATCTGCAAGCCTTAGCAGCACGTGAACAAGTAAAAATTAGTGCTGTACAAATCGGACAAACTAAGGCTCAACTAGATATTACCCGCAAGCGAGTGGAAGCGGGTAACCTACCAGAACTGAATGTTGCAGAATTAGAAGCACAACTTGCCAACGATTCATCGAACTACATTACCAGCGAGGTTAATTTCCAACAAGCTGTGTTAAGCTTGAAGGCTTTGCTTAATCTGAATATGGCAGAACCTTTTGCTATTGATACACCATCCGTTAATAACATTCCACTACAGGGCTTATTAGATTTACAGCCCGATTATGTGTATAATCTTGCACGTAATAACCAACCACAACAATTAGGCGATAGCCTACGTATTGCCGCAGCTAAGCAAAACATTAAAATTGTACGTGCAGGGTTTTATCCAACCGTCTCTTTTGGCTATAACCTAACATCGGCATTTGCCAATACACTAAAAACAATAGATCCAAGTTCATTTGCTATTACGGGTGCAGCACCTACAGGCTCTTTTGTAACGGTAGGTGGTACAAATTATGCAGTACTAGAACCAACAGTTGCTTTTAAAACCATGCAACGCAATTTTGGTCAGTGGTGGGATGGTTATGGCCGTCAGGTAGATCAAAACTTTCGCCAAAGCGTAGCTTTTCAAGTGAATGTTCCCATCTTTAATAACGCTAATAATACTCGCATTAGTTACAACCGTGCTAAGTTAGATGTGCAAAATCAGCAGTTAGTGCAGCAAGGAAACCTTCAAAAACTACAACAAGATATTTACACAGCTTATACTGCTGCCGAAGCAGCCATGCGTAGGTTTTATGCAGGACAAAAAAGCGTAGAAAGTGCTCAAAAAGCCTATGAATTTGCCTTAAAACGTTACGACGCAGGCCTGCTTCCTACTATAGATTTAATTACCAACCAGAACAACTTACTCAGAGCTAAATTGCAGCAACTCAACAATCAGTACGATTACATCTTCCGAATGAAGTTGCTCGAATTTTATAAAGGTCAAGGCCTACAACTCTAAACCAACTTACAAACAACACGAACTATTAAGTATATGAGCAAAGGATTAAAATGGACAATAGGCATTTTGGTGGTACTAGTAATAGCACTGGTTGCCATGAGCAAAGCTGGTGTTTTCGGTAAAGACGAAGGCACTAAAGTAGTAGCTGAAGATGTACAAAAACGTACCATCATAGAAACAGTAACCGCAAGCGGAAAGGTATTTCCCGAGGTTGAAGTTAAAATTAGTCCTGACGTTTCTGGGGAAATCGTAGAACTAAATGTAGCCGAAGGCGATACCGTTCGTAAGGGCCAAGTACTTGCTCGTATTTATGCAGATATCTATGCGAGCCAAAGAGACCAAGCAGCAGCAGTAGTGCGCCAGCAAGAAGCACAAGTAAGCAATAGCCAAGCTCAAATTGCAGGCTTAAAAGCTGTGGTAAATCAAACATATGCCGCTTACAAGCGCCAAAAACAATTGTTCGACGAGAAAGTAATAAGCCGCCAAGAGTTTGAGCAAGCAGAACAAGCTTACCTAAGCGCCAAGGCCAATCTCGATGCTGCCGATGAAAATGTAAAAGCTACCAAAGCGGCAGTATCAAGTGCACAAAGTAGCTTACAACGTGCCGCAAAAGATTTAGGTCGTACAACTTTAACCGCTCCTATGGATGGTGTTGTAAGCCTACTAGCAATTAAAAAAGGAGAACGTGTTGCCGGTAACAGTTTTAACGTTGGTACTGAAATGATGCGTATTGCCGATTTGAGCAGTATTGAAGCGCAAGTAGATGTTGGTGAAAATGATATCCCAAAAGTATCTGTTGGCGATACAGCATTAGTAGAAGTTGATGCCTACAATAATCGCAAGTTCAAAGGCGTAGTATACAAAATAGCCAATCCCACCACCAGTCTTGTAAGCACTAGTACCACTGTAACCAACTACAAAGTACACATACGCTTACTACCTAGCAGTTATGCCGACCTTATTGGCAATGGCAAGCCTTTCCCTTTCCGCCCGAATATGACTGCTAGTGCCGATATTCAAACACGTACAGAAAAAGATGTGGTAACAGTTCCTTTAAATGCAGTAACCACACGTGACAAAAAAGATGAGGCAAAAGATAAGAGCAAGGTAAAAGCCGACGAAAAGAAAGATGAAAACACACCAACATCCTCCGACGATGATATCCAAGAAGTAGTATTTGCAGTACAGGCCAATGGCACCGTGAAGAAGATAGTTGTTAAAACTGGTATTCAAGATATCAATTACATTCAAATTCTTTCAGGCCTAGCACCAGGTACTAAAGTAGTAGTTGGCCCATACGATGTAGTGAGCAAAACCCTTAAAGATGGTGGCAAAATTAAAGTTGTAACGAAAGACGAATTGGTTACAGGAAGCAAGAAATAAGCTGTTTTAAAATATGTTGAGTTAAAGGCTGTTACTTCGGTAGCAGCCTTTTTTTATGGGTGGCCACCAACGCCAAAGTGTAGGCTTACCTTCCGGTAAATGTAGTATCGGTGTGGAACGTAAAATATTTACCGTAAGGCATAAAAAAACATCCCAATACATATTTTGTAATGGGATGCTCGCATCATGTTTTTACCTTACGGTAAATGAACGTATTACAGGCTCATCATTTCTTTGAACTTCACTGTTTGTCTGCGACTTACCTCAATTTTTTCGCCACCTTTTAGTTCTAATAACAAACCGCCATTAAAGTAGGGTTCTACTTTTTCAATCCATCGTAGGTTTATGATATGCTTGCGATTAGCTCTAAAGAAAACTTTGGTATCTAAACGCTCTTCTAAAGCATTTAGACTTTTGAGAATAAGGGGTTTGTTATTACCAAAAAACACCTTGGCATAGTTACCAACACTTTCAAACAAGCGAATTTCATTCAACTTTACAAACCAACAGCGTTCGCCATCTTTCACAAATACTTGATCATGCTCACTTAATGGCCCACGAATATGAGCACCATTAGCACCATGTTGCTTTTGTAGCTCGTCGTGCAATTTGTGAATGGCATCTGTTAGGCGTTTGGGCTCAACTGGCTTTAAAAGGTAGTCGAGTGCATTAACTTCAAAAGCCTTTAGTGCATATTCATCGTAAGCGGTGGTGAAGATTACATGTGGTGCTTTTTCTAGCTGCTCTAACAGGTCGAAGCCTGTTTTACCAGGCATTTGAATGTCTAGAAAAATAAGGTCGGGATGAAGAGTTTCAATTTTTTCAATGCCTTCATCTACATTAGCGGCTTCGTCAATTACTTCAATGTCAGAAAAATCTTGTAGCATTTTTCTGAGTTCACTTCGAGCTAAACGCTCATCGTCGATAATAATGGTTTTAATGGTAGCCATTGTTAACCTGTTTATTTTATAAGAGAATGGAGTTGTATAGGTAATATAATTTTTGCTTCTACTGTTTGTGCACCAATATCTTGAATTGAAAAGCTTGCTGCTTCGCCAAATAAGATTTTCAAACGGTTACGAGTGCTGCTTAGTCCAAAACCATCGGTAGATGTAGTGGCAGTTAACACTCCCGTATTTCGCACAATAATTTCGTGATGATCTGCTTTAAAATCGCTAATTACATGTATGGTGCCGCCATCTACATGCTTGCTGATACCATGTTTAATAGCATTTTCTACTAAGGTTTGCAGCATCATAGGCGGAATTGGTTGGTCGAGGGTATCTTCATCAATATCGTAAGATACTTGTAGACGATGCTCAAAACGTATTTGTTCTAATGCCAGATAGTCTTTCACGATGTTAAGCTCTCGTTCTAGCGGTGTTGTTTCTTGCATATCGGCCTTCATGCTACTTCGTAAGATATTACTTAATTCGGTAATAGCGGTACGGGCTCTGCCTGGATTTTCATCTACCAATGCACGAATACTGTTTAAAGCATTGAAAATAAAGTGCGGATTAATATGGGCTTTAATGGTTTTAAGTTCTAATTCTTTTACCAAAGTTTCTAAGCGTAACCGTTCTAACAGCTCTTTTCTACTTTTAGAAACGTAGTAATAGATGAAGTAAATGCTGTTCCAAATAAATAAAAATAAGAAAGCACCAAAAGCTACGCGTACTGCATAATTTAAAAAACCATAGCCACGCGGATTACTTTCTATAGGAAGTATGCGGTTAAAGCCTGTAATAAACAACCCGTATAAGAAAGAGAACAATAAGGTTAAGCCTATCAGAGAGCCAATTTGTACGTGTAGCTCTTTATCCATCAATTTGAAGCGTTTAATAACGGTTCGCATGAGGTGTGTAACCAACAAGCCCGTTAACGTATCGAGCATGAGTATGGAAAAGAAGTTGGGCGTTGGCTTGGTGCTAATGGTGAGGTAGAAAAAGGTATAAATCAGCGCATAGGCACTCCATCCACAAATCTGACACAACCAATATGGCGATATTTTTCTGAGCATCTCTGTAAATGTACTTATGGCTTTCAAAGGACTTTTCATTCAAATTTATAAATGGTTAATATGGATGGTTGTTGGTAGTTGCGTTCACATTTGCCGTAAGGCGTTTAGCCATTCGAAAAATTTAAAGTTCGATTTATCAACTATTATAACTTACAAATGTTAACTTTCATTAGCTGTATGACTTGCCAAACAGCAACAAATATTACTTTTACGGCTTCTAAACAAACAATGCATGGAAATAACACCCGGCGAATTGCTTAAAAAAATCGACAAGCCCGCAGATTTAAGAGCACTCTCGAAAGAGCAGTTGCACCAAGTATGCGACGAGTTGAGGCAATATATCATTGATGTGGTGAGCGTACATGGAGGCCATTTTGCCGCTAGCTTGGGCGTAGTAGAGCTTTCTGTTGCCTTGCATTATATCTATAACACGCCTTACGATCAGTTGGTGTGGGACGTTGGCCACCAAGCCTACGGACACAAAATTTTAACGGGACGCCGCGACAACTTTATTACCAATCGTAAATACAAGGGCTTAAGCGGATTTCCAAAACGTAGCGAAAGCGAGTACGATACTTTTGGTGTAGGCCACAGCAGTACTTCTATTTCGGCTGCTTTAGGCATGGCCATGGCTGCTAAATACAAGCAGGAAGACAGAAAAACTGTGGCTGTGATTGGCGATGGTAGCATGACGGCAGGTATGGCTTTTGAAGCAATGAACCATGCTGGTGTTGCCGATGCCGATATGTTGGTGATTTTGAACGACAACTGTATGAGCATTGACCCGAACGTTGGGGCGCTTAAAGAATATTTAACCGACATTACTACTTCGCATACTTATAATAAACTCCGCGACGATGTTTGGAACATTCTTGGCAAGTTGCCAGTAGGCAAAAACTTTAGCCGTGAAATGGCGAGCAAGCTTGAGATGAGTGTGAAAGGTATGGTGAGCAAGCAAAGTAATTTATTCGAAGCCCTGAAGTTCCGTTATTTTGGTCCCATCGATGGGCATAACATTACTAAGTTAGTAGATACACTTCGCGACTTACGCGATATTCCGGGCCCTAAATTGTTACACATTGTTACGGTAAAAGGCAAGGGTTATGCCCTTGCGGAAAAAGACCAAACTAAATGGCATGCGCCTGGTTTGTTTGATAAGGTTACAGGTGAAATTTATAAGAAAAAGTTTGAAGCGCCACAACCACCTAAATACCAAGATGTATTTGGGCATACCATGATTGAACTTGCAGAGCAAAACCAAGCCATTATGGGTGTTACACCTGCCATGCCTAGCGGTAGTAGCTTGAAGTTTATGATGGAAAAAATGCCGCACCGAGCTTTCGACGTTGGCATTTGCGAGCAACATGCAGCTACTTTAAGTGCTGGCCTAGCTACACAAGGCATGCGAGTGTATTGCAATATTTATAGCAGCTTTATGCAACGTGCCTACGATCAGGTAGTACACGATATTGCCATTCAAAAACTGCCTGTGGTACTTTGCTTAGACCGTGCGGGATTGGTAGGAGAAGATGGGCCAACACACCATGGTGCTTACGATATCCCGTATTTCCGCTGTATTCCGAATATGATTATTAGTGCTCCGATGAACGAACAAGAGCTACGTAATCTTATGTACACCGCACAGTTAGAAAGCACTGCTTACCCATTTGTAATTCGCTACCCGCGT
>DMPB01000041.1:23264-25406 GCA_003456175.1 Chitinophagaceae bacterium
ACCCGCGTGGCGAAGGTGTGATGCCAGAATGGAGAACGCCTTTCGAAGCCATTGAAATTGGTAAGGGCCGCAAACTCAAGGCGGGTAAAGACCTTGCTATTTTAAGCTTCGGCCATCCGGGTAATTTTGCAACTACCGCTATTAGAGAGTTGAAAACACTCGGCATAGATGCGGCTCACTACGATATGCGTTTTGTTAAACCACTTGATGAAGCATTGCTTCACGAAGTGTTCCAGCAGCATAGCAAAGTAATTACTATTGAAGATGGCACTATAATAGGCGGCTTTGGTAGCGCTATTTTAGAGTTTATGGCAGCAAATGGTTATACTGCTACTGTAAAAATGCTTGGTATTCCTGATAGAATTGTAGAACATGGCACACTAAAAGAATTACATCGCGAATGTAATTACGATGCACAGGCAATAGTGCATACAGCACAAGCATTAATGAATGTAACGCCGGTTACAGCATCTGCAGTTTTTGGTTAATATCAATTAAATGATATATCACTATGGGGATGGGTTGGCCTGCGGCCAACCCATCCCCATTTTTTTAAGGTGTACCAATGGTATCTGGCTTTAACTTTATCGTATAACCATATCACAATGGGTGAACCTAAGGGAACCATTTTCGATAAAGCTAACACCATACAACACCAACGTACCCTACGACACACAAGAACCTTCTTAATCGTAGCTACGTTATTGTCGTTTGTTGCCACGCTTAAAAATTACCAACTCGACCTGCCAATTTCACTTCGCATTTTAGCAATAATGACGCTGGGTTTGAGTACCAGTTTTTTGCTCTTAATACGCGGTTTTACATTTGCCGCAAGGCTTACTGCCATTGGCTTGTTATCAGTAAGCCTGTCGTTAGTTACCATAGCACACGGCCTGCGTGCAGGCAGCTATATGTTTTTCTTTTGGATGTTTTTTGCATTACCGTTAGTAGTACCTATACATAAGCACTATAAACAAGAACTGATTGCATTAATTACGTGTATCACCGTTTGCTATGCCGCAACCATCATCATTGCTCCTTATGAAAGTACATGGCAGCAAATGAAAAACGATGACTATGATATTTTGTTTCGTGGTAATTGTACCCTCACACTTTTACTAAGTGGTGTTTTTGCTTATTTTATTGTTACCAACGAAAGGCATTACAATGCTAATTTGATGCAGCTATTAAAAGCTTCTGAAGATGCCAGTGAAGCGAAAGCTAAGTTTTTGAGTGATATTGGCCACGAACTTAGAACACCCATTAACAATATGATTGGTGCACTCAGTATTATTGACACCGATGCATTACCTGCCAATGAAAAAGCACCAATTCAAATTTTAAAGTATAGTAGTAGCCATATGCTACAACTTATCAATAATCTGCTCGATTTTCATCGACTAGAACTGGGCAAGTTGCAATTGTATCATCAACCCGTACAGTTACCAAGGTTAATAACACAAACCATGCAGAGCTTTACTTACAAAGCCGCTGAAAAAAACTTGCAGTTGCATTTACATATCGATCATACACTACCCGAAACCGTACTTACAGATGCAACAAGACTAACACAAATCATCAATAACTTACTAAGTAATGCCATTAAATACACACAAGCAGGTAATGTTACCCTTACGGTAAATGTATTACAGCAGCAACAACACACAGTTAAGTTATTATTTACCATTAGTGATACCGGTGTAGGTATTTCGGTAGAAAATATTAAACGAATATTCGAACAGTACTGGCAGGTAGATAATGATACCAACCGAAAAGGCAGCGGTTCTGGCTTAGGTTTAAATATTGTACAACGCTTACTGCAGTTATTTCACAGCAGTCTTCAGGTAGAAAGCAAACAAAATGTTGGCAGCAAGTTTTCGTTCACACTACAACTACCTGTAGTTGTTTAAAGCATTTTTAAAAATTACGATGTGTACGTACCCAATCTGTAATGTAATTAGCTATTTCGGCTGTGGCAGTACCTGGTGCAAAAAGCTTACCAACGCCAAGTGATTGTAAAGCTTGCATATCGTCTTCAGGAATGATACCGCCGCCAGTAAGTAGTACATCGTTCATACCCTTTTCTTTCATTAAAGCAATTACTTTAGGGAAAACAGTATTATGTGCACCACTCAATATACT
>DMPB01000109.1:0-153 GCA_003456175.1 Chitinophagaceae bacterium
CCCCACATACCATTGCAAGCCGCTTGTGCCGGCAATAGGGGCATGCCATTGGTACATACCTTCTAGTGCAACAAAGCCATCGGCAAATAATAATCCGCCTTCAATAGCTTTATCTCTTGCAATAAAATGTTTTAGGTTAACGCTACCAATATC
>DMPB01000109.1:425-587 GCA_003456175.1 Chitinophagaceae bacterium
ACCCTTTGATACCAACTGCAGTTCGATAGTTTGAACCTGTGCTTTGTGCATAAGAAGTGTTAGCAACGGCCAAAAATGCTATTACTGCCATCCATTTAAACATGTAATTCATGAGGTTTAGTTTTTTACAGCTAGCCAAACACTATGCCAATTTTTAAGCTT
>DMPB01000109.1:852-974 GCA_003456175.1 Chitinophagaceae bacterium
AGCTATAATACTAACGCATTTTTCTAATTGTTCTTGTGTAATGCACAAAGGTGGAGCAAAACGAATTTTATCGCCATGCGTTGGTTTGGCAAGTAGTCCATGTGCTTTCAGTTGTAAGCATG
>DMPB01000109.1:1261-1421 GCA_003456175.1 Chitinophagaceae bacterium
TCGGGTGATTAATTACAACTGCGTTGAGCAGCCCTTTTCCGCGTACGCTTGCAATGAGTGGACTATCAAGCTGTTGCAAAGCAGTTCTAAACCAAACACCAAGTGTTGCTGCATTGTCGGCCATATGTTCATCTTTCAGTACTTGTAAGGCTTCCATGGC
>DMPB01000109.1:1667-23343 GCA_003456175.1 Chitinophagaceae bacterium
AAGCCAATGGGTTGCCACCGTAAGTACTTCCATGCTCTCCCGGGTGTATATTCATCATCACCTCATCGTTGGCAAGTACGGCACTTACCGGCATGGTGCCTCCACTTAATGCTTTGCCCAGTATTAAAATATCGGGTTTAACATGCTCGTGATCGCAAGCAAGCATTTTACCAGTACGGCATAGGCCGGTTTGTATTTCATCAGCAATAAATAAAACACGGTATTGGTCGCATAGGGCTCTTACACCTTTTAAGTAGCCTTCGTCGGGTACTACAACACCTGCCTCACCTTGTATCGGTTCAACCATAAACGCGGCAATATTGCTGTCTTGAAACGCTTGTTCAAGCGCCGCAAGGTCGTTATAAGGTACAATGTCAAAACCTGGCATATAAGGGCCAAATTGGTGGTAGCTACTTGGGTCGGTACTGCTGCTAATGGCTGCTAAGGTTCGTCCCCAAAAATTACCTTCTGCAAATACAATTCTGGCCTCATTTTCAGGGATTCCTTTTTTAACATATCCCCAACGTCGGGCAAGTTTAATAGCTGTTTCGCCACCTTCAACGCCCGTATTCATGGGCAGTACCTTGTCAAAACCAAAATAATTGGTAATGTACTGAGCATACTCGCCTAATAAGTTGCTGTGAAAAGCCCTGCTGGTAAGGGTTAGCTTTTGTGCTTGTGTTGTGAGTGCTTTAATGATGCGAGGGTGGCAATGGCCTTGATTTACAGCACTGTAACCGCTCAAAAAATCAAAATAACGGTTGCCATCTACATCGTACAAATAAACACCTTCACCACGTTCTAGTACTACCGGAATGGGGTGGTAATTGTGTGCTCCAAATTGTTCTTCTAAGGTTAAGTAATGCTGCGTTTTGCTGCTTAGAGTTGCTGTAAGCATATAAAATGTTGGTTCGGCTGCGTTACCAGCCAAAATTGTTTTAATGAATAAAGTGGATGAGAGAAGCCTGAAAAAAGGCATAGCTCGCCTTACGGCAAATGTGCTTACGCTCTGGGATGATCTAAGAAATCAAGATTTAAGTGCAAAAAGTGCATTAATGTTGTATTGTGACTGCAAAATAACGGTTTTGCCCTTACGGGGAAATGAATAAAACATGAAATTCATTGCCTGTGAATGTTATCATTTACCGTAAGGATAAAAATATTTCACAAAAATTAGGCTGATTTGATGTAGTTGCCTACTTTTGCCGTCCGAAAAAATTACAGAGATGGCAAGAGTATGTCAGGTAACCGGTAAGAAGCCAATAGGCGGTCATTATGTTTCTCACTCAAATATTAAGACCAAGCGTCGCTTTTTACCTAATTTACAAACAAAGCGTTTTTATTACGCTGAAGAAGATCGTTGGATAACTTTAAAGTTAACTGCCGACGCTTTACGTACAATCAATAAAAACGGCTTAGCAGTCGTAATCAAGGAATTGCGTGCTAAGGGTGAGAAAATCTAATTGTTAACCGCATTAAATTACCGATAAATGGCAAAGAAGGGCAATAGAGTTCAGGTAATTCTTGAATGTACAGAGCACAAAAACTCTGGTCAAGCTGGTACAAGCCGCTACATTACTGTAAAAAACAAGAAAAACACGCCTGAGCGTTTGGAGTTAAAAAAGTATAACCCCATCTTGAAAAAAGTTACTGTTCACAAAGAAATTAAATAATCATGGCAAAGGCAGCTTCAAAGAACGCGAAGATTAAAGACCTTAAGGCATCTGCCGAGGCAAAGAACTGGACTAAAGTTATTAGAGCTGTACGCAGCCCTAAAACTGGCGCCTACACTTTCAAAGAGCAAATTGTTCACAAAGATAAAGTGAACGATTTCTTAGCACAGAAATAAACCGTTCGGGCTTACCGGATGAAACATACTCATAAAAGCTTTCCCACGTGGAAGGCTTTTTGTGTTTCAAGTATTTCGGCGATTAAAAGTAATATTGCTACTCATTAAAGTACATTTTAAGTATCATGGGTTTTTTCGATAAATTATTTGGCAAGAAAGAAAAAGAGAGCCTCAACCAAGGTTTAGAAAAAACCAAGGAAACCTTCTTTTCTAAAATTACTAAAGCCATTGCTGGCAAAAGCTCTGTAGATGAAGAAGTGCTCGACCAACTAGAAGAAGCACTTATCACTGCCGATGTAGGCCTCGATACAACCGTAAAAATCATTCAGAATATCGAAGCTCGTGTAGCCAGAGATAAGTATGTTGGTACCGATGAGCTGAATAAAATTTTGCAAAGCGAAATTCAAGCAGTACTTACCGATGCACCTGAAGATAGCTATAAGCAATTTGGCTTGCCCGAAGGTAAAAAGCCTTATGTGCTTTTGGTGGTAGGCGTTAATGGTGTGGGTAAAACAACTACCATTGGTAAGTTGGCTTATAATTTTAAATCAACCGGTAAGTCGGTGCTATTGGGTGCCGCTGATACATTTAGAGCAGCAGCCGTAGACCAATTAACCATTTGGAGCGAACGTGTTGGTGTACCCATTGTGAAACAAGCTATGGGTAGCGACCCCGGTGCCGTTGCGTTTGATGCAGTGCAAAGTGCCGTTAGCCGTGGTGCCGATGTTGTAATTATTGATACCGCTGGTCGATTGCATAATAAAGCACATTTGATGGATGAGTTGGGAAAAATTAAACGTGTTATCAAAAAAGTAATACCCGATGCACCACACGAGGTTTTATTAGTACTCGATGGTAGCACCGGCCAAAATGCATTAGAGCAAGCCAAGCAATTTACTGCTGTTACCGATGTATCGGCGTTGGCAATTACAAAACTTGATGGTACGGCAAAAGGAGGTATTGTGTTGGCTATCGCAAGTCAACTGAATATTCCGGTGAAGTACATTGGCGTGGGTGAAAAAATGCACGATTTACTCATTTTTGATAAGCACGAATTTGTAGATAGCTTATTTAGTTTAAATAAGTAGGCAGCTAAAATATTGATGTAGTGAAAGCAAAAACATTAAAACAAGATAAGGTTAATATTATAACACTTGGCTGTAGTAAAAACCTGGTAGATAGTGAGGTATTAAGTGGTCAGTTAGCTGCGAACGATACTGTGGTAGTGCATGAGAATGCAAAGCTAGATCATAACATCGTGGTAGTAAATACATGCGGCTTTATTGATAAGGCGAAGGAGGAAAGTATCAATACCATTTTAGAACAAGTATCGCTCAAGAAAAAGGGAAAGCTAGATAAGGTATATGTTACTGGTTGCTTGAGCGAACGCTATCGTGGCGATTTAGAATCGGAGATTCCTGAAGTAGATGCTTGGTTCGGTACGTTAGAACTACCGCTGATTTTAAAACAGTTCGATGCCGACTATAAAACTGAGTTATTAGGTGAGCGTTTATTGGCTACACCCAAGCATTACGCTTATTTAAAAATTAGTGAGGGTTGTAACCGTACTTGTAGTTTTTGTGCTATTCCTTTAATGCGTGGTAAGCATGTGAGCAAAACCATGGAGGCTGTTGTTACAGAAGCCGAGCATTTAGTGAAAAATGGTGTGAAGGAAATCATGCTTATTGCGCAAGAACTAACCTACTATGGTTTAGACATTTATAAAGAGCGTAAGCTTGCCGAATTGTTGCGTCGCTTAAGTGATGTTCAAGGATTAGAATGGATTCGTTTGCATTACGCCTATCCGAATAAATTTCCACTCGATGTGTTAGAAGTAATGAAAGAGCGTAGCAACATTTGTAACTACCTCGATATGCCATTGCAACACGCTAGTAATAATATGCTCAAAGCCATGAAGCGCCAAAGCACTAGGCAAGAAATGGAGGAGCTCATTGCTAATATCAGAGCTATTAATCCTGATATATGCTTACGAACAACACTTATTGCAGGTTTCCCGGGCGAAACAAGGGAAGATATTGAAGAGCTAAAAGATTTCTTAACACGCATGCGTTTCGATAGAGTAGGAATTTTCACTTATAGCCACGAAGAAAATACCAGTGCCTACGATTTAGCAGATGATATTCCTGCAGATGAAAAGCAAGCACGAGCACAAGAAATCATGGAATTACAGCAAGAAATTAGCTACGAGAAAAACCAAGAAAAAGTAGGTAAGATTTTTAAAGTATTAGTTGATAAAAAAGAGGCTGGTCGTTACTTAGGTCGTACCGAATTCGATAGTGTAGAGGTAGATAATGAAGTAGTAATTCACAGCACTAAAAAACTTGCGATTGGTGCGTTTGTACAAGTGAAAATTACAAAAGCATACGATTACGATTTAGAAGGCGAAGTAGTTGCTGAGTAATTTCACGGCAACAAAATCATAATTTACAAGAAAGGTGGCGTGCAAACCACCTTTCTGCGTTTATTTCGTAACCACAACTAAAGTTACTAATAATGGAGTGCGATTGTATCACCTTACCTTACGAACAAACAGCCTACTTCAGTACCCTCGTTACCGATTATATCAAGCAATCACCACGCTTAGCGTCGTTCTACGCACATGCCCCTAATATTGATGGTGTTAAAGCCGCCATTGCTCAGCGTAAGCAGTTTGCAACGCCCAGGCAGTCATTAGTAACAGCACTAACTGCACAGTATCAACAGATGCCTAATGCTAACATTGTACAAGCGCAAATTGCTTTGTTAGCACACGAAAATACATTCACAGTAACCACAGCACATCAGCCCAATATTGCAACAGGTCCACTTTATTTTATCTACAAAATAGCCCACGCCATACAGCTTAGTCGGCACTTGCAACAACAAATGCCCGAATACAACTTTGTACCAGTGTATTATATGGGTAGCGAAGATGCCGACCTCGAAGAGCTCAATCATTTTACTATTGATGGTAAGCGTTACACTTGGCGCACCAATCAAACTGGTGCAGTTGGCCGCATGTTGGTAGACGAGGCTTTTATTACATTATTACAACAGCTCGAAAAACAAATTAGTGTATTACCTTACGGTAAATGGTGGCTCCAAACTTTACAAACATATTATAAAATCGGTGTAAGTATACAAGAGGCCACATTTTCGCTTGTACACGAACTATTTGGTAATGAAGGTTTAATTATACTCATACCTGATAATAAGTTGCTAAAAGCAACATTTACGCAAGTAATTCAACAAGAAATTACAACACAGTTTTCAAGCAATGCAGTAACTGCCACCATCCAACAACTTGCCCATAAAGGTTATAAAGTGCAAGCTGCGGGTAGAGATATTAACTTGTTTTACCTTACGGCAAATAATAGAGAACGCATCACAAAAACAAGTGAAGGTAATTTTG
The DNA here is from genome assembly GCA_003456175.1 of Chitinophagaceae bacterium. Taxonomy (GTDB): domain Bacteria; phylum Bacteroidota; class Bacteroidia; order Chitinophagales; family Chitinophagaceae; genus UBA10646. Next base: position 6,929 of record DMPB01000109.1, read on the forward strand.
AAGTGCCTACCCTAGGCTTATCATTTACGCAAGTAGAACTACTACAATTAGTACACGAGCAACCAGAACTTTTCAGCGCCAACGTAATATTGAGAGGTGTATTTCAAGAAACTATTTTACCGAATGTAGCCTTTATTGGTGGCGGTGGTGAATTAGCTTATTGGTTAGAGTTGAAAGCAGTTTTTGAAGCTGCCGCAGTGCCCTATCCGGTACTAGTATTACGCAACTCTTTTTTAATAATGCAGCAGCAGCAATGGCAGCAATGGCAGCGCCTTGGTTTTGATGAAGTGCATTTATTTCAACCAACCCATCAACTATTAACAGCGTATGTAGAGCAGCATAGCGAAGCACCGTTACTGTTAGAAACAACGATGGAGGCATTGCAAAATATGTACGAACAGTTAGCACAACAAGTAGCGCAAGTTGATGGTACGTTAGTGCCGCATGTAGCTAGCTTGCAAACAAAAGCTGCCAAAAAAATTACCCAATTAGAACAAAAGTTATTAAGGGCAGAAAAGCGAAAATTTAGCGAACAACAGTTGCAAATTCAACGCATACAATCGCAGCTATTTCCTAATAATAACTTACAAGAACGTGTTGAAAATATAGGCGGATTTGTAGCTCGTTATGGGAAGGATTTTATACAACAACTGCTTGCCACTAGCTTAACTCTAGAGCAACAATTTTCTATACTGTTATTGCCCAATTTTACGCAAGTAAAGTAAAACAATGAAGGATGTTATTAAGAAGGGCTTGCCATCGGCAAGCCCTTCTTAATTTATTGTAGTACATGAAAATTACTCAGCTGCATCAAACTCATTGGGCCACTGCGATTGCAACAAATGCACTTTTTCCAATACACTTTGCTCCATACTTTGCTTATATGCTTCCATCGCTTTACGGATATGTTCGTTACTGGCCCCAATAATTTGTGTTGCAAGTAGTCCGGCGTTTTTAGCTGCATTCAAAGCCACTGTTGCCACTGGCACACCGTTAGGCATTTGTAAAATACTTAAAACACTATCCCAACCATCAATACTATTGCTGCTTTTAATAGGTACACCAATAACTGGTAAGGCTGTAATGGATGCAATCATACCCGGTAAGTGAGCTGCACCACCTGCCCCTGCAATAATTACTTGTAATCCGCGTTCTGCTGCTTGTTGTGCGTATGTTACCATACGCAATGGGGTTCTATGTGCTGATACTACTGTAAGCTCAAAAGGAATGTGAAAAAATTGTAACACATCTGCAGCATCTTTCATCACGGAAAGATCGCTATCGCTACCCATTACAATACCCACTAACGGTTGATTACTCATGAATGGTATTTTTAGAAATTACTTTTAAGGTGTGTTTCACCAAATTTGCCTTGTGCATTACATCGGTAACATCTTTACCCATAATGGTCACATGTCCCATTTTTCTGCCAGGTTTGGTTTGTTGCTTACCATACAAATGCACGTATACATTTTCCATACGTAAGGTATCTTGTAAGCCTTCATAATAAGCACTACCAACATAGTTAGGAGCACCAATTAAATTCACCAAGGCACTTGTACTACGAGCATTTGTATTACCGAGCGGATAGTTTAATAGAATGCGTAAGAGCATATCGTATTGGCTACACTCATGCGCTTCAATGGTATGATGCCCGCTGTTATGCACCCTTGGGGCTGTTTCATTCACCAACACTTCTCCATGCGTATCTACAAACATTTCTACTGCAAATAAGCCTGCACTTTGTAATGCTTTTACAACCTTTAATGCTATGGCTTCTGCACGCCATAAGGTTTGTTCTGGTAAGCTTGCAGGTGCTAATTGATAGTCGAGTAAGTTTAAAATAGGGTCGAATAGCATTTCTACCGGTGGGTATAATGCAGTACTCCCATCTTGTCCAACAGCAACAATTATTGCTATTTCTTTTGCAATGGGTACCATTTTTTCGAGTACAGCAGGAGCATTAAAACCTTGCGGTAAATCGGCTTCGATCCTCAAAATTTGTACACCTTTACCATCGTAACCACCTTCACCTAATTTGTGAACAGCAGGTAAAAAGTGTAAGTGTTCTGTAAGTTCAGTTTGTTGCTGTGTTACCACAAAGGGGGCACTTGGTATGGCATGTGCCTGATACAGTGTTTTCTGATGAATTTTATTTTTAATGGTTCTAATAGCACTAGCCGATGGTATCACCCGTACCCCTTCTTGTTCCAATTTTTCTAGTGCTGCTACATTTACAGCTTCAATTTCTATTGTTAGAACATCAACTTGTTTTCCAAATCGGTATACCGTATCAAAGTCTTGAATGTCACCTTGTACAAAATAATGGCACAAATGTGCTGCAGGGCATTGTGGATCGTTTTCTAAAACGTATGTAGTAACTGTGTAATTCGCAGCAGCTTGTAGTAGCATTCGGCCTAGTTGACCTCCACCTAAAATACCCATTTTCATAGAACGAAGATACATGAACCAATAGTTGCAGAATACAGTAGTTTCTTTACTTTTACATGCAAATGTTACCTGATTATCCACATAAATTGTTCAACGACGAACGTTTAAGCTTTCCATTACTCATGGAAACGCTTGCTATGGGTGATGTTTTCTAGTGTGCTTCTAGCTACTACTCCGCTTTTTCATTATTATAAATATTGTATATGAATACATTGGTGGCAACCCAATTGCAGCAAGCTGCTGCAACCGATTTTTTGCCTTTGCAAGGCACAGATTATGTTGAGTTTTATGTTGGTAACGCTAAGCAGGCGGCACATTTCTATAGAACCGCTTTTGGATTTCAGGCTTTGGCTTATGCTGGTCCGGAAACAGGCGTGAAAGACAAAGCTAGCTATGCTATTCGGCAAAACAAACTCACGTTTGTATTCACCACAGCTTTGCGAACTGATAATGCTATTGCCGATCATGTATACAAGCATGGCGATGGAGTGAAGTTTCTTTCCTTACGCGTAAATGATGCTACTGATGCATGGCAGCAAACTACTAGTAGAGGTGCTAAAAGTTTCATGGAGCCTACTCGCTTGTCTGATGCCGATGGTGAAGTTGTAATGAGTGGTATTCATACCTATGGCGATACCGTACACTTGTTTATCGAACGTAACAATTATAACGGTGCTTTTTTGCCTGGTTTTGTAGCTTGGAATACGCCATACTACAATCCGACTGAAACAGGTTTGTTATATGTAGATCATTGTGTGGGTAATGTTGGTTGGAACCAAATGAACCCATGGGTTAAATTTTATGAAGAGGTGATGGGCTTCAGAAATATTTTGAGTTTCGATGATAACGATATTTCAACCGAATATTCTGCACTCATGAGTAAAGTGATGAGTAATGGTAACGGTTATGTGAAGTTTCCAATCAACGAACCTGCAGAGGGGAAAAAGAAAAGTCAGGTAGAAGAGTACCTCGATTTTTATAATGGCGAAGGTGTACAGCACGTTGCATTGGCTACTAACAATATTATTGAAACAGTTACAGCTTTAAGAGATAGAGGTGTTGAATTCTTACGTGTACCTGGTAGCTATTACGATACAGTATTAGATAGAGTAGGTACTATCGATGAAGATTTAGCGCCGCTTCGTGAATTAGGTATTTTAATTGACCGCGATGAAGAAGGTTACTTGTTGCAGATTTTTACCAAACCCGTAGAAGACAGACCAACACTTTTCTTCGAAATTATTCAGCGTAAAGGTGCGAAGAGCTTTGGTAAAGGCAACTTTAAAGCCTTGTTTGAAGCACTTGAAAGAGAGCAAGACTTAAGAGGTAATTTGTAATACAGCTTATTTTATAGATTCGGAAAGAGCTCAATCAACATCATAATTGGGCTCTTTTTCGTTCAAACTAGTAGCTCGTTACTCGATTTTTGAGGATGGAAGCTGTATTTTGGTCGCCATTATTGCTAACCTGAGAACGCCATCAACATTGTATACAAGCACAAGCTATTTCTTGATGAAGCGTTTTGTAGTTCTGAAATTGCTCACTGCAGTGGTGTTATTGGCAATAGCATTTACCGTAAGGGCACAAAATAATAGGATAAGCGACCATAATAAGATTGGTTGGATGGCAGGTTTTGTAACCTTTCAAGTACATCCGAAATGGGGCATACACAGCGAATATCAGTTCCGCCGAGCCGATTATTTTGAGCATTGGCAACAAAGCTTGTTACGGGTTGGTGTGAGCTATCAACTGGCTAAAGATGTGCTTGTGCGAATGGGGGGTGCTTACGCAAATACTTACAACTACGGGGAAATTCCGATACAAGCTGCAGGCAAAACGTTTCCAGAGTTACGGGCTTTTCAAATGATACAGCTTACAGATAAAAAGGGTAGGTTAGACTTACACCATCGTTTTATGCTTGAACAACGGTGGGTTGGTGCTTACTCAAATGGAGCATTAACAAAGGCCGATAAAACGGTGTATACCAACCGATTGCGGTATTTGTTTCGCATGCAGTTACCTTTATCTATTACGAAGGCAACAGGCAAGCAATGGTATGCTGCAACTTTTGATGAGGTTTTAATTGGGTTTGGTAAGAACGTGAATAATAATGTGTTCGACCAAAACCGTTTTGGTATCATAGCTGGCTGTAAGTTCAGTTCAACACTAAGAATTGAAGGAGGGTATTTTAATCAAATAGCACAACTCGGACGAAGTGTTAATTCGCAACAAGTATTTCAATACAATCAGGGTTTTATCGTTAATACATTTATCAACATTCAAACGTACTAATGCGTTGTAGTGTTGTAATGGTTGTGCACCAGTGTTCAACGAAATGTGTTATCGCTTAACTTAGCTGTTATGATGCGCTTGGTATTGCTGTATTTATGTTTACTTATTGGCGGGCAGGCTACCCTTGCTCAAGGCAATTTTGTCGACTGGCAAAAGTCGTTCCCAAGAGTAATGAATGCGATTAAGCTCAAAGAAGATACTTTAAAAAAGCAGTTCGAGAAAAGCGAATTAGCGTGGCCTCCACAACAATTATATATACGAAGTTTTAAATATGATAGTCAGTTAGAAGTTTGGGTACGTAACAGTGAAAACACACCTTTCAAACTTTTTAAAACCTATAAGGTTTGTGCTATGGCGGGCCAGTTAGGTCCTAAACGTATTGAAGGCGATTATCAGGTGCCTGAGGGTTTTTATTACATCAACGAGTTTAACCCACGTAGTAGTTTCCATTTAAGTTTAGGTATTAACTATCCGAATGCATCCGACAAATTATTGAGTGATTCTGCAAAGCCCGGTGGCGATATTTATATTCACGGTAGTTGCATTACAACGGGTTGTATTCCTATCACCGATGTACAAATGGAAGAGTTGTACATACTTGCGATGCATGCTAAAAATGCTGGGCAAGATTTTATTCCGGTACATATTTTTCCGATACGGTATAACAATCCGAAAAGCATTGCTTACCTAACTAAAATAATTGATGGTGATACGGAGTTACAACAGTTTGCCAACCGATTGAAAAAGGCGTACGATTACTTTGAACAGCATCAGCAATTACCTACCATTGTAGTGAATAAGTTGGGTCAATACATTGTAGTAGGTAAGTAGGCGTTGGTAACCAGCTGAAGTACTACTATTTGGCATTAGTTGCGTCGCACACTTCAACTTTTTGTTTGCTATGATGGCTAGCTATTTACAAAATGTATTCACATTTACCGTAAGGTACTAATAGGCATCTATTAAATCCCAACGCTTTCTGAGAATTTTGTATAGCACTTTTACTATTCGTAACGCTACATAAGCAACGATAATGCCGCCAATAATTCCACCGAAAATAGCAATGAGTAAACTTGTTCCATTTGCGATAATGTTAGGTAGCAGCAAGGCCATTAGTAGAATAGAACCGAAGCCCGTAATACCGCCTATAATGCTCGATAGAATATAGATAAAGGTGTTGATGCCAATGCTGTTGGCATTACGCAAGAATGCTACAAATACAACAGTAGAAACAGCTTTAACGAATACCAAACACCCACCAATAATTAATAGCAGCGTTGTAATTGTAAGGCCAACGATAAAAGCACCTACAGCACCGCCGGCAAAAATGGTAGCAACATGTGCTATCAGCGAATTAAATTCTGCATCAAATGTCTCGTCGAAGTTTTCGTTAGTGTTGGTGCTTGTATCAATGGCACTAGCCAGAGAATCGGCATATTGTGCTATGCCTGGCATACACAACAGTAGTAGTAAAACAATTAGTACGGCTATTGAGCTTCTCACAAAAAGGGGCTTGTAACCAAATATAACATTTACATTAAACAATTCTGGTTACTTCGTACGATTTTAATAATTTAAGTGCATGTACGATATTCCTTATTTCAAAGCAAAATCTGCCGACGATGTTTGGCAATTTATTCAAGAGCAATCGTTTGCAACACTTATAGTGCCAAATGGTAGTCAATTACCGGCCATCACGCATCTTCCATTCATGGTATACCAAAGAGCTGGGAAGTGGTTGTTGAGTGGTCATGTAATGCGAAAAACAACACATGAAATAGCTATGCAACAAGCCAAAGAAGTAGTATGTGTATTTCAAGGGCCACATGCATATGTGAGTGCTCAACATTATGAACAGCCGAATACTGCAAGTACTTGGAACTACATGACTGCTCATGTATTTGGTACCGTTCATTGGCTAGATGATGATGGATTATTAAGCTTACTCAAAGCCACTACTACAAGGTTTGAAGGAAGTGTTAGTGGTTCTCAAGTAGGCGATATGCAGCCAGCATATGTACAGCAACATATGAAAGCTATTGTTGGCTTTGAAATTGAAGTTTCAAAAGTAGAACACGTTTTTAAACTAAGTCAAAACAAATCGTATGAAGAACGTACGCGTATTATACAAGCATTACAAGCTACTACCGAAACAATTACTATGGCTAAAGCGATGGAACGCTATGTATAAATTCGTATATATTATTATATTCATATTTTTAAATGGTATGGCAACTGCGCAAGTTATAGATAAGCAAGGCCATAGAGGCTGTAGGGGTTTAATGCCTGAGAATACTATTGTTGCAATGTTAAAGGCCATTGATTTGAATTGTACTACATTAGAACTTGATGTAGTGCTAAGTGCCGATGGTAAAGTGGTAGTAAGTCATGAAGCCTTCATGAATCATGAAATAGCTACAAAGCCTAATGGCGAACCTGTAACAGCAGGCGAAGCAGCTATGTTGAATTTGTATAGAATGCCTTACGGCCAAATAAGAAGCTTTGATGTTGGTATGCGACCACATCCTAGGTTTCCGAAACAATTGAAAACGGCGGCGTTTAAGCCTACTTTAGATACACTGATTCAAACTTGCGATGCATATGCCAAGCAGCAAGGTAAGCCATTGCCAAAGTATAATATTGAAATTAAAAGCTTAATCGAAACCGATGGTGTGTATCATCCTACACCTGCTGTTTTTTGCGAGCAAGTAGTTGCATTGCTTGCAACACTTAATGTTCAAAATCGTTATAACATTCAAAGTTTTGATGTTCGTGTATTACAATATTTACGTAAGTATTATCCGTCAATACCATTAGCATATTTAATTGAACCAGACGAGCCTGCTGCTTATGAAACTTTAATACAATCACTTGGCTTTACACCAGAAATATTGAGTCCCCACTATAGTAAAGTTACCCCAGCACTTATCGCAATGGCGAAACAATATCGTATGAAAGTAATTCCGTGGACAGTCAACGATTTAGCTACTATACAGCAATTAATACAACTTGGCGTAGATGGAATTATAACAGATTATCCTAATTTATTTTAAGCGTTTTTACTGCTTAAAACTATTTGTTAGCATGACCTTCATCAGTTGAAACACATATGAATAATCAGAATTTTGTACAGTAAATCACCAATCATGTCTCTCGAACCCATTCATTATGTAAGTGCCGAAGTTGCATTGCAAAGTGTGCAAAGCAACCATCGAATATTTGTACATGGCAGTGCCTGTACACCGTTGTACTTAATGCGAAAACTTGCTGAACAATCTTATCGTTTAAAAGATGTTGAACTTGTATTTATAACCGTACAAGGTGATATTGAAGTGCATAAACCAGAATACGCCGATTCATTTCATATCAACTGTATGTTCGTTTCTGCTGGTGTGCGTGAAGCGGTGAATGCCGGAAGAGCAGATTTTATTCCCGTTTTTTTGAGCGATATACCCGACTTGTTCAATAAAAAAATTCTAACGCTCGATGTTGCTTTAGTACAAGTGTCGCCGCCCGATAAACATGGCTATTGCTCTCTAGGCGTATCGGTAGATATTGCACGTTCGGCTGTACGTAATGCCAATATTGTTATTGCTCAGGTGAATCCTAATATTCCACGAACACATGGCGACGGATTGGTGCACATGAGTAAGTTCACACACATGGTCTATCACGAAGAATTACTACCCGAAGTAAACTATGGCGAAAAAGTTGCCGCTGCCGAGTTGGCCATTGGTCGCAATGTTGCTGCACTAATTGAAAATGGTAGTACGCTTCAAATGGGTATTGGTACAATACCCGATGCCGTATTACAATCGTTGTATGGACATAAAGATTTAGGTGTACATACCGAAATGTGTAGTGATGGTATTATCGATTTGTTTGAAAAAGATATCATCAACAATAGTAAGAAACGTATTCACCCCAATAAAACAGTTACAGGCTTTGCTTTTGGCACTAAACGTTTGTACGATTATGTGAATGATAATCCTGCCTTTGCATTTTTAGATATCGATTATGTGAACGATCCACATGTAATTCGTCGTAACCCGAAAGTGGTGGCAATTAACAGTGCCATTGAAGTTGATTTAACAGGTCAAGTATGTGCCGATAGTATTGGTAGCATTCAGTTTAGTGGCATTGGCGGACAAATGGATTTTATGCGAGGTGCTGCATTAAGCGAAGGTGGTAAGCCCATTATAGCACTTACAAGTCGTACCAACAAAGGTGTGCCTCGTATTGTGCCAGCCTTAAAGCAATTTGCAGGTGTGGTTACTACAAGAGGTCACGTACACTATGTGGTAACAGAGTTTGGTGTAGCATATCTCTACGGAAAAAATTTACGGCAACGTGCAAAGGCTCTCATCAGTATTGCTCACCCCGACGATCGTGAAATGTTAGAACGGGCTTGCTTTGAGCGTTTCAAAATATTTCAATAATTACTATTCAATATCTTGTTTAAAAACAGCCTTGTAACTTTCATAGTGCAAGGCATTTTTATTTTCGGTCAAACTATTTGGTTTTACTGCATATACTACCTTACGGTAAATGAACGACTACTTTGAAAGTAATACTTTAGTAGCCATAAACTTTTATGGTATGAATAGAAAAATTGCATTTATAATAGCACTATTCAGCAGTGTTATATTTCATGCGTATAATACTTCGGCACAAGATGCCGTTGGATACCAGCAACCGCCACAAGTGATAGCCGATTTACTACTTGCTAAGCCAACCCCAAGTGTAAGTATTGATAGTAAGGCTGAATGGATGTTATTGAGTGAACGTAACAGTTATCCCTCTGTAGAAGAACTAGGTCAACCTGAAATTCGAGTAGCAGGCTTACGCTTGAATCCTAATAATTTCGGACCAAGCAGATCGAGTTATGTTAACAACTTTATACTCAAAAATATCAAAACAGGCCAGTCGTTTTCTATTGAAGGTCTTCCTGCAAATTTGTTGGCAAGTAATGTAAGTTGGAGCCCTTCCGAAAATAAGTTTGCCTTCACCAATACTACAGCAACAAGTATCGATATGTATGTGGTAGTAGTAGCCACTAAAAAGGCTTATAAGGTTAATAGCAAACCCCTCAATCTAGTAATTGGCAATGGCTATAGTTGGATGGGCGATGATGCTTTAGTATACAACGTAATTATAGCAACCGCTGATAAGGCACCTAAAAAGCCCATCACGCCGCAAGGGCCTACAGTACAACAAAATAAGGGTAAAGCAGCACCTAGCAGAACCTATCAAGATTTAATTAAATCGCCGTACGATGAACAGATTTTTGAATTTATGGCTACTTCTCAGTTGGTGATTAATTATAATGGAAAAGAAGCCGCTATAGGTAAGCCTGCTTTGTATGCAGGGTGTACTATTTCACCAGATAAAAAGTACTTGATGCTAGAAACTTTGCGTAAGCCATTTAGCTATTTAGTACCAGTAAGTGGCTTTGCAAGTGATATGGCTATCTACGATGTTAAAGGTATGCTAGTGAAAAACTTAGCTAGCTTACCTAGCAGTGAAACCACACCTAGTGGTTATGATAATGTACAGAATGTACCTAGAGGTTTTAGTTGGCGTGCCGATGCTCCTGCAACCATCATTTGGTGTGAACCATTAGATAGCGGTTTCATTAAAACTAAAGTTATTGAACACGATGCTGTATATGCATTAGCTGCACCCTTTAATGGTGAAAAGCAGTTACTCTTCAAAACGCAAATGCGTTTTAGGGGTGTTACTTGGGGCAACGAAAATTTTGCATGGGTAACCGAAGCTTTACAAGGTAAGCAAGTGGCTAGAGTGAGTCGTTATAATCCATCTAAAGGTACTACAGAGCTGTTATTTGAAAGAAATACAACCGATGCTTATAACAATCCTGGTAGTCCTGTGATGACTAAAAATCAATATGGAAAAAGTGTTATTCAAGTTATTGATGGAAATACATTACTCATGAACAACACTACGGGTGCTTCACCCAAAGGTGATTTGCCATTTTTAAGTAAGTACAATTTTGAAACGAAGCAAACAGATATACTTTGGCGATGTGCAGAAGACAGTTTTGAATATGTGGTAGATGTGTTGAATGCTCAAACTTTAAGCTTAGTTACTCGTAAAGAATCACAAACAGATGTACCCAACTATTATCTAAAAGATTTGAAGCAACGTATTGCCGACAGGCCCCTTACAACCTTCACTAATCCTTATCCTGCATTGGCTGGTATCACTAAGCAAAAGGTGAAGTATAAAAGAGCCGATGGGGTTGATTTAACTGGCGACCTTTATTTACCGCAAGGTTACAATAAAGAAAAAGATGGACCTCTGCCTGTTTTAATGTGGGCATATCCGAGAGAATTTAACAGTGCTGCCGATGCTGCTCAAGTACGTGGTAGTCAGCACCGCTTTACAACTATTAGCTGGGGCGGACCTGTGTTTTGGGTAACGCAGGGTTATGCCGTGTTAGACAATGCCGAAATGCCTATTGTAGCAACTGATACTACTAAAAAGCCAAACGATAATTTTATTGCACAGTTGCATATGAATGCACAGGCTGCTATACAATTTTTAGCAGCTCAGGGTGTTGGCGATAGTACTCGTGTTGCTGTTGGAGGGCATAGCTATGGTGCTTTTATGACGGCCAATTTATTAGCACATACTAAGTTGTTTAAGGCTGGTATTGCACGCAGTGGTGCATATAACAGAACCCTTACACCATTTGGTTTTCAAAACGAGGAGCGTACGTATTGGCAGGCGCCAAGTTTGTACTATGAGATGAGTCCTTTTAGCTATGCCGATCGTATCAAAACCCCATTACTACTCATTCATGGTGATAGCGATGATAATCCTGGTACATTCCCGATCAATAGCGAACGTTTGTTCAATGCAGTTAAAGGTCATGGTGGTACGGTGCGTTATGTGAGCTTACCTTACGAAGCACATAGCTACAGAGGCAGAGAAAATTTATTGCATATGTTGTGGGAGCAACACACATGGTTAGAGCAGTATGTGAAGGGTAAGAAAAAGTAGTTATCAGCTATGTAATATTCAAAAGGGAGCTATATGATAGCTCCCTTTTTACTTGTGTTCTAGTTACTATTCGTCTTCAAAACCTTCTTCATAGTCTTCAATTAAAAATTCATCAGAGTCATTCTTGCTAAGTTCATTCACTTCTTTAAGAGTGAATGCATCCATACTGTCGGTTTGCACCCATTTACCTTTTTGAATCCAATATACTTGCACTGGTAGGGCAAAGTCTGTTTGAAACCGTTTTTCCACGTTACCTACCGTTTGTGTTGGATGAATTTCAATGGTACCATCATGCTTGGCATCTTTGTGAATATTCCTGATGGTAATGTGATCAGGTATTCTGCTAAGTTCCGATGAACGTTCAAAACGTGCATGTGGTTCTCTGAAAAATTCTAGTTTCAGAAACGGATAAAAGTCGTTAAATATTTGTTTGATGTGACCGATAGAAATTCCATCGTGAATATGAATGTGCATAGCTGTTGGAGTTTGATGTGATAGAATTAGAAAGCACCTTACGGTAAATGAGCATAGCCGTTTTTAATTTTCCATAAGAAATATTTTTCAAGTAATACTTTGCTGAAATCATAGAAAATATTCGGAATCATAAGTGCAAATTTTCTTGGCTTAAAAAGGTGATCAGATAAAATAATCACTTCTTTCTTGCCTGCATCCATAATACAAACACCAGGTATTTTGCCCCAGGCTTTACGCCTTAAATCGGTTCTGCCTTTTACAACACGTGTAATATTTTCTGCAACTATTTTTCCGGTTTCATCGCTCGGATAACCTGTTTTAGGTACACTAAACGGAACATTACCTTGTTGAAACGGAGGCTTTACATCTACGGTTAAACCAGCTGCCCAAACGTTTTTATATTGTAAGTGGCGGTAATCTTCTCCCACTTCTAAAAAGTCGTTCCCAGTAGGGTGTAGCCCCGGTGAGTTATGTATAAAATCAACGCCTTTAAAAGGAGGCATTAACATGCTAAAACGTGTTTCAATTACTTCACCATTGGTAAGTTCAACGCTATAAGGTGTAACTTCTTTGATACCTACACCAAGCTTATAGTGAATGTTAAACAGTTGCATAAACTTTTTAAGCATGGCCTCACCGAGAGGCATACCCTCAATACCAAAGTGACCTAAGAATGGTTCTGGTGTAACCCAGTATAAATCTACTTTTTCTCTAATTTTTTTGGCACGCAACCATTCTTCTAGGTTGAATAAAAATTCATAAGCAGCACCCATACAGCCAGCTCGTTGCGTAGCGCCAACAACAATGGGTCCAGGGTGTGTAATAAATTCCTCAAGTTTTTTTCGAATATTCATAGCGCCAGTAGGTGTACCAACATAAGTGGCATAATCTCTTACACCGGGGGCAACATCAAAATCAACTTTAGGGCCTGTAGCAATCACTAAATGATCATAGTTGAATAAACCTTTGGTTGTGGTAACTACCTGTTTTTCAGGATCAACGCTGAGTGCTTCTGCTAATACAAAATTCACTTTCTTTTCTGCTAGTACTTTACGGCGATCGACCGTAATATCTGTAATTTCTCTGCGTTTAAAGGGTACCCAAATTAAAGAAGGTACAAATAAGAAATCGCTGTTTCTATCAATTAGCGTTACCTCAACTGCATCTTTCAATTTTCTTTTCAATTCAATAGCGGCAGTCATGCCTGCAAAATTGCCGCCGATTACTAGAGCTTTCATAACGAATAGTTTACTATTAACAGTGCCTTACTGTTATAGCAGCAAGTTAGATCGCTATGAAGCCGTGGTGCGTGACTTTTGCTACGCTTTTAGGTGATACACATCAACGCTTTTGCTGCTCATTGTTTGCATGTTTTGAAGCTTTGTAGCAGTTAAATTAAGTGGATGTTATGGTATAAGAAGGTACCACCTTACGGTAAATGAAAAAGGCTGAGCAATCATGCTCAACCTTTAGCTATTTTATTACGATGATATTGCTTACGCTACACCTTTTAATTTTTTGATAGCAGCTGTAAGTTTAGGAACTACTTCAAACGCATCTCCAACAATACCATAGTCCGCAGCTTTAAAGAAAGGCGCTTCAGGATCTTTATTGATAACTACAATTACCTTGCTACGGTTAACACCAGCTAAGTGCTGAATAGCACCAGAAATACCAATAGCAATGTATAAGTTAGGTGCAATTTGAACACCGGTTTGTCCTACGTGTTCGTGGTGTGGTCTCCAATGTGCATCGCCAACAGGGCGGCTACAAGCAGTTCCAGCATTCAATACCTTTGCTAAATCAAGCAAAATACCCCAGTTCTCAGGACCTTTTAAACCACGGCCACCACTTACAACTACTTCAGCTTCTGTTAAAGGCACTTCGCCAGTAACCTTATTCACAGCAGTAACTTTTACACGTGGCGCATCTACATTTACCGTAAGGTTATTAACCGTTGCATTACCATCGCCAGCAGCTATTTTATAACTGTTGGGGTTTAAAGAAATCACTTTAATGCTGCTTTGAACGGCTACATTGGCAAACGCCTTACCACTAAACACAGCTTTTTTCACGATAAAACCATTGCTTGTATCTGGTAATGCTACAGCGCCTGCTACCAAGCCAGCTTGTAGGCGAGCAGCCACACGTGGCGCAACTGCCTTACCTGTTAAGTTGTGGCTAAAGACTACCACGCTTGCATTGGCGGCACTAACGGCCTGTGCAATTACTTTGGCATATACCTGTGCATCAACATGGTTAAGTGTAGCATCGGCTACATGGTGTATGGTACTAACGCCGTATTTGCCAAGAGATGTAACATCGTCGCTAACGGTACCTAGCAATAAGCCATGTGCGTCTACACCCAATTGTTTTGCTACATCGGCACCGTAGGTGAGTGCTTCGTAACTTGCTTTTTTGATATGACCATCTGCTTGGTCGATGAATATTAAAACAGACATGTTGTTCTTCGTTTGAATTTGTTCGAGATAAAGTGTACTTACATTAATCGCTTACGCTTAAATTGCTTTTGCTTCTTCGTGTAGTAAGCGTACAAGTTCATCTACATTATCGGCATCTACCAATTTAACACCAGCCTTTGCAGGACGTAGCTCGAAGCTAGCAATGCTAGTTAAAGCGGTAATAGCCGTAGGCTCTTTTACCGTAAGGGGTTTGGTACGAGCAGCCATAATACCACGCATGTTAGGTATGCGTTGCTCTGCAACACCTTTGGCGCAGCTTACTACTAATGGTAAGCTTACTTCTGCTACCTCTTCGCCGCCCTCTATTTCGCGGGTTACTGTAGCAACAGTGCCATTTAAATCGAACTTAGTAGCAACACTAATGTAAGGTGCATCTATAAGTTCTGCTACCATTGCACCAATGCTACTGCCGTTATAATCAATTGTTTCTTTACCTGTGAATACAAGATCGTAACCACCATTTTTAGCTACATCGGCAATTTGTGCAGCAATAGTGTAGCTATCGTTGCTATCGGTGTTAACACGAATGGCTTCATCGCCACCTAAGGCAAGTGCTTTGCGGATAATAGGTTCTGCATCGGCACCGCCAACGGTAACTAAGTGTACTGTGGCGGCAGGGTTAGCTTCTTTCAATTCAATAGCACGTACTAAAGCGTACCACTCATCGTAAGGGTTAATAATCCATTGAACACCAGCATCATCAAATTGGGTGTTGCCATCTTTAAAGGCAATTTTCGAAGTGGTGTCGGGTGTTTTACTGATACACACTAATATTTTCATACGCAAACAATTTTAATTTTTTGCTCGTGCAAATTACTGTGGTAGTGAATACAAAATAGTTGTTTATGCAACTTTTTTGTAAAAAAATCTAAAAAAAATTACACAGTGTTGGGTAGCCATTTACGCAAGTATTGAATAAAATCGTTCCTAGGTATCATAGTGGCACCAAGGCTCGCTAAATGATCGGTGTACACTTGGCAATCTATTAACTGCACACCTTCTGTTTGTAATTGTTGTACAAAGCTTATGAAGGCGTACTTGCTGGCATTACTAATAGTGCTGAACATGCTTTCGCCAAAGAAAACCTGCCCAATTCGTAAGCCATACAAACCGCCTACCAAAGTATTGTTATACCAAGCTTCAACACTGTGAGCATAGCCCATTTGATGTAGTTGCATATAGGCTTGTTGCATATCGGCATTGAGCCAGGTGCCATCTTGGCCTGGCCGTTCAATAGTGCCACAGGCGTTGATTACTTGCGTAAATGCTTGATTGGTAGTTACTTTAAAAGCATTGCGTTTAAGCAAGGTACGCATGCTTTTGCTGATATAGAGTTTGTTTGGAAACAGTACAAATCGAGGATCGGGGCTCCACCAAAGAGGGATTTCTTCGCTGTACCATGGGAAAATGCCTTGTTGATAGGCATATAAAATACGTTCGGGGTTAAGATCGCCTCCAACAGCTAAGAGGCCATCTTCATCGGCTTCGGTTACTGGCGGAAACCACAGTTGTTCGTTAAGTACAAAAAGCGACATACTTACGATTCAGTGGTTTCTATCGTGGCGCCAATGCCTCTATCGGTAATGCGGTCGCACATGCCTTTGAGGGTATCGTAATCGCCATTTTTAACAGCACACTTGCCTTTAAAGTGTATTATTAACGTGCATTGTTCGGCTTGTTCGGGTGTAT
>DMPB01000109.1:23570-24058 GCA_003456175.1 Chitinophagaceae bacterium
GCTTGTTCGGGTGTATGCTGGCACACTTCTATCAGGGTTTCAATAACCCAGTCGAACGTGTTCACCTCGTCGTTCCAAACAATTAGTTGATAGGGTGTTTCAGTTTTATCGGCTACAAGTACCGCCTCATCTACATCTTGTTCTGGAGCGGTTCCAAAATTCCACATACTCATGGTACAAAATTAACAGCCAATAATTATTCGCTTACTTTTTATTGCTTTCTACCAAATAATTTAAGGCTAATGCGTAACCAGCAAGTCCTAAACCACAAATGGTGCCTTTTGCTTTCGCAGATACATGCGATAGCTTTCTAAAATCTTCACGAGCATGAATATTACTGATGTGTACTTCTATAACAGGAGTGGTAATGGCAGCAATACAATCGCCAATGGCAACTGAAGTATGGGTATAGCCGCCTGGGTTTAAAATAATACCATCGTAACTAAAGCCATATTGTTGCAGTGCATTAATGAGCTCTCCCTCAATAT
>DMPB01000109.1:24288-24572 GCA_003456175.1 Chitinophagaceae bacterium
TAATGAGCTCTCCCTCAATATTAGACTGATAATAATCGATGGCTACTTGCGTAAATGTTGAACGTAAGTATTGCAAATAAGCTTCGAAGTTTTGGCTTCCATAAATACCTGGCTCGCGGAGACCTAGTAAATTGAGATTCGGACCGTTAATGATAGCTAATTTCATACCGTATAAAAGTAATTATTGTTATTTACATGCCTGCGTAACAAAAATTATTTGGAGAAAATTTATAGGAGCCTATATTTGCACTCCGATTTTGAAAAGGGAGCTTAGCTCAGCTGGT
>DMPB01000173.1:0-4450 GCA_003456175.1 Chitinophagaceae bacterium
AAAAAATTAGAGCATACGCAATTGATATGGAAACCGCCACCATTTTTAGTGTAGGTTTCTATAACAAAATTCCAACAGGAGCTTTATTACTTGTAAGTGATAACCCTATGGTACCAGAAGGTGTTAAAACAGAAGAAAGCGACAAAAAAGTAACCGGACAATTCGTTGAAAATCATATAAAAATTGGTATTGATAGCTTAAAGCAGCTTATCAATAATGGTGTAACTGTTAGGCACTTACGTTTTTAATGGCGGCATTACTTAACATAACACAACTATCTGCAGGCTTTGGTGCAACTGCAAGCAGCAGCACCAAAGCCTTACAAAATATCAACTTACAAATAGAAGCCGGCCAATGGCTGGCCTTGGTTGGAGAAAGTGGTTCCGGAAAATCTATTACAGCACTTAGCATTTTACGCTTACTTACCACACCGCCTATACACTACACCAACGATAGTAATATTACCCTTACGGTAAATGACAACGCAACATCGTTATTAAACGCTACTACACAACAACTACAACAAATTAGAGGAAAGCATATAGGCATGGTATTTCAAGAGCCTATGAGTAGCCTTAACCCCACCATGCGATGCGGTGAGCAAGTAGCGGAAGTATTACAGCAGCACTTACAACTAACACAACAAGCTGCTTATGAAAAAGTAATAGCATTATTTACGCAAGTACAGTTACCCAATCCTCAACTTACGTATAAAAAATATCCTCATCAGTTAAGCGGGGGCCAAAAACAGCGGGTAATGATAGCCATGGCACTCAGTTGCAACCCATCATTACTTATTTGCGACGAACCAACCACAGCGCTAGATGTAACCGTACAAAAAGAAATTCTCGACTTACTACTAACACTCCAGCAAGCAAAGGGCATTGGCGTATTGTTCATCAGTCACGACCTTGCTTTAGTAGCCAAATATGCTACACACATTGCAGTTTTATATCAAGGCTCAGTAGTAGAGTACAATACAAAAAACAACCTGCTACAACAGCCACAACACCCTTATACGAAGGCTTTATTGGCGTGCCGACCAGCCAACTATCCTCAAGGTGTGCGGCTACCTGTTGTAAGTGATTTTTTGAACAAATCTACCCACACCAACCTTACGGTAAATGAAGCTGTGGTAGCACCGTTACCACAAGTAACCAACAACCCACTGATAGCTATACAAGCACTTACGATAACCTACCCTACAGCAACTAATTTTTTAGGCAAAGTAACCAAGCATTTTACTGCAGTGAACCAACTTACTGCAACCATTTTTGAAGGCGAAACTGTTGGTCTTGTTGGCGAAAGCGGCTGTGGCAAAACATCACTCGGTCGGGCACTACTAGGGTTACAGCCTTATCAGCAAGGAGCAGTGTTATGGAAAAGCAAAGCAATACATCAATTTTCCCGCAAGGAAAAACAACAATTTGCAACGGCTGCCCAAATGATATTTCAAGACCCCTTCGCATCTCTCAACCCTAGCATTACAATTGGCGAAGCTATCATGGCACCCGTTCGTTATCATAATATTGAAATAACTGCGACAAAAGCCAAAGATTGGGCAATACACTTACTAGAAAAAGTAGGCTTACAAGCCGACCATTTTAATCGTTACCCACATGCATTTAGTGGTGGGCAGCGGCAACGCATTGTTATTGCGAGGGCACTGGCTTTAAAGCCGCAATTTGTTGTATGCGACGAAAGCGTAGCCGCCCTCGATGTAAGCGTGCAAGCACAAGTTCTGAATTTACTTAACGATTTGAAAAGAGCCTTTCAATTTACAGCACTTTTTATTTCTCACGACATAGAAGTAGTACGATATATCAGCAATCGTATTTGGGTAATGCATCAAGGCAACATCGTAGAAGAAGGTTCAGCGAATGCCGTGTATGAACACCCTACACATCCGTATACCCAACAATTGATTGCAGCAGTTCCTAAGCTTGTGCTATAATGCAACAATGCTTGTTACAGCTTGCTTTATTATATACAATGGGCTCGCCAAAGGCGAGCCCATTGTATATATAGCTTACACCTAGTGTAGCTAAAATGGCAGATCATCTTCCATATCGGCACCACCCATAGGAGCGCCACTACCGTTAAAACCTCCGTTGTTATTGTAAGCTGGCGCACCACTATTAGCTCCATAGCTGTTCCCAGCCATACTGTTATTACCACCATTAGAAGCACCGCCCTCAGATTTACCACCTAAAAGCTGCACTTGCTGAATACGCAAAGTGAGAGATGTTCCTGTACGACCATCTTGTGTAGTATAGTTTCTTAAGTCTGGTGAGCCCTCGGCATACACTTGTGTGCCTTTACGTAAGTAAGGAGCAATAGCAGTTCTATCGGTCCAATAAGCACATTCTACCCAAATTGTTTTATCCTTTACATTCCCCTGTGCGTCTTTAATTTTTTCGGTATGTGCCACAGAAAAGTTAATAACCGACTTCCCATTAACGTTGTTAACCACTGCGTCTTTACCTAAATTGCCAATTACTGTTAGTTTTATCATAATAAAAATGTTTTACGCAAAAGCCAAAATAAGACATAAAGCTAACACAAGCAAAAGCTTTTGTTGAGGGCTATAGAGCATTCGGGTAAACATAAGTATTTTTATTACTTTTTTCGTAAACAAAGCGGTACATTACAGTTGCAATCAACCAATATGTACGGCTTTCAACAAACCATACCCAGCTTAGAAGATGTAGGCCCTATCATTGAAGCCGAAGTACATTCTAATGAAGATACATTCTTAAATATTAAAAATTTACAAAGTGCTGAGCCCTTCTGTAAAGTAAACTTATTGATTGACACAGGCAGTAATATTAGCGGGTTAGACAAGCGTTTTATTCGGCAGCTACAGCTATCAAAATATGTAGACTCAGCGCATGTTGGTGGCGTTGGAGGTATGCACGAATTGGCACGTTATAAAGGCATTTTATACTTACCTATTTTTCAGAATAAGGCACTTCCAATAGATGTAATAGAAGGCGATTATGCCAATGCCCCCTACGATGGCATTATTGGCCGAGATGTGCTTCGCTTTTGCAGCTTCACTTACGATGGTTGGAGCAACACTTTCAAACTAATGGCAATTGATATTTGAGTTTAACTCATTTGTGAAGATTTAGCTAATACCATTTTGTGCAAAATTGCCCCCCTTAAATTTGCACAAAATGAAACCACTTACTGTTATGTTCCGGTTGTTGATGTTGGTTTTGTGCTCCTTTTTATGGAGTACAAATACAGCTTCGGCTGCCGATAATGCAGTAGCCTTTCAAACACCTACCATTAATGTATGCCACGAAAGCATAGTTATTTTAGAGCATCATCTTTGGCATGCACCAGCAATACCTGTACAAGCACAAATACAGCACCCTAGCGAGTGTAACAATGCACACTTGCCAGAAATTCAAGGGCATCGTTTTAGGTTTAATCAGCAACCTACTATACGAGCTGTTGCAGCCAACAAAACAGACCAAACATCGAACGCCTTACGGCAAATGGCAAACTCTAATGCTAGCATTCCACAACTAGGCTTTTATCGTAAGTGCACACTCCCGCTTTACTATCACTTCTTATTCCGTTTAACACCCTTCTGATACGTAGTGTACCACAACGAAACAACATTTACCGTAAGGTAATTCTTTGCTTTAAACATTACACTACATCATGAAGAGTTTATACACTACTTGCGTAGCTGCACTCGCAGTTATAACTATGGCCGCATGCAACGCTAAAGGATCAGACAAACAGAAGAATAACATTCAGCAGTTACCTGTATTTACAGTTAACTTAAAAGACACACTACTACAACAAGCTTATGTTGCCGATATTCAAGCAATTCAAAACATTGAAATTAGGGCTAAAGTATCTGGGTTCTTAGATAAAATTCTGATTGATGAAGGACAATTTGTTCGTAAAGGCCAGCCTTTGTTTCAATTGAATGATGCTGAATACAAAGTAGAATTGTACAAAGCCCAAGCTGCCTTAAACAGTGCCATTGCAGAAACCAAAGGCGCTGAATTAGAGGTGAATAGAGTTCAAACGCTCGTTGCTAAAAATGTAATTTCAAAAACGGAGTTAGAACTTGCAAAAGCCAAGTTGTTAGCAGCTGAAGCAAAAGTGAACGAAGCAAGATTTAAAGAGAAAGAAGCAAATATCAAATTAAGTTATACACTTATTAGAAGTCCTTTTGAGGGTATTATTGACCGTATTCCCTTAAAATTAGGAAGCCTTATTGCAGAAGGCACTTTGTTAACTACATTAAGCGATAACAAGCAAGTATTTGCATACTTCCATGTTTCTGAAAATGAATATTTACAGTATGTACGCAATGGTAAAGTAACCGCCGACGATTGGAAGCGTGACCCAATTGATTTATATCTTTCTGATGGTAGCTACTACCCCAACAAAGGTGTTTTTGAAACCATGGAAGGGCAGATAG
>DMPB01000173.1:4682-10108 GCA_003456175.1 Chitinophagaceae bacterium
CATGGAAGGGCAGATAGATGATAATACTGGTGCTATTGCATTACGAGCTCGATTTAATAACCCGCAGCGTATTCTCAAGCATGGTGCTACCGGCAAAATTAAGCTCACAACAAAAGTGCATAATGCAGTAATGATACCTCAAAAAAGTACCATTGAAATACAAGATAAAGTTTTTGCTTTTGTGGTTGAGAAAGATGGTACAGTACGTATGCAAAACTTTGAGCCGATGGCTAAAGTTGCAGGTTATTACATTGTACAAAATGGCATTACAGCTGGTCAGCAATTGGTATTTGAAGGCATTCAAAACTTGCGTGATGGGGTGCGTATTCAACCATTACCCGTGGTACTTGATAGCGCCCTAATGACCGATTAAACAGCTATCTACTTTTTAGTAACAACATCTTATCATTTACCGTAAGGTAATACACCACAACTATGGTTGAAAAGTTTATACGACGCCCCGTATTGTCGTTAGTAATATCTATTATCATTACTTTATTAGGTGTGCTGGCTTTATTTACATTGCCAGTAACACAGTTCCCCGATATTGTACCACCATCGGTAGTGGTTACCGCCAACTACAATGGTGCAAATGCCGAAGTGTGTTCTAAAGCAGTGGCAACGCCTTTAGAAAGAGCCATTAATGGTGTGCCAGGCATGACATACATGAACAGTACATCGAGTAATAATGGCACTACATTGGTACAAGTATTTTTTAAAGTAGGTACCGACCCAGATCAAGCTGCTGTTAACGTACAAAACCGTGTTACCACTGTATTAGATGAATTACCGGAAGAAGTAATTAAAGCCGGTGTAACCACTGAGAAAGAGGTGAATAGTATGTTGCTGTACTTGAATTTGTTTAGTAAAGACAGTACTGTAACAGAAGAATTCATTTACAACTTTGCCGATATTAATGTACTACCAGAATTAAAGCGTATTGATGGTGTAGGATTTGCCGATATTATGGGGGCACGTGAGTATAGTATGCGTGTATGGCTAAAGCCCGATAGAATGCTCGCCTACAATATATCTACGGAAGAAATTATTGATCAATTACGTAGTCAAAATATTGAAGCTGCACCAGGTGTAGCAGGCGAAAACTCAGGTAAAGCCAAAGCTTCAAAGCAATACATTTTACGCTACACAGGCAAGTTTAATCAACCGCAACAATATCAAGATTTAGTATTAAGAGCCGATGCCGATGGCAATATTTTACGCCTTAAAGATATTGCTGATGTAGAGTTTGGTACAGTAAGCTATGACATGGTCAGTAAAACCGATGGCAAGTATTCGGCTAGTATTATGATCAAACAAAGGCCAGGTAGCAACGCTAGAGATATTATTAATAATATTAAAGCTAAAATGGAAAACTTGCAACAAAATAGTTTTCCGCCTGGCATGCAATACAACTTCGCTTACGATGTTAGTAGGTTCTTAGATGCAAGTATTAAAGAAGTGTTGAAAACACTTATTGAGGCGTTCTTACTGGTATTCATCGTAGTATTTGTATTCTTACAAGACTTTCGCTCAACACTAATTCCTGCATTAGCGGTACCAGTAGCACTCATAGGCACACTTGCCTTTATGTTATTAATGGGCTTCTCTATCAACTTATTAACCCTATTTGCCCTAGTACTTGCGATTGGTATTGTTGTAGACGATGCCATTGTTGTGGTAGAAGCTGTACACGTTAAAATGACCGAAGAACACCTGCCACCATTACAAGCCACGGTAGCAGCTATGAAAGAAATTACAACACCTCTAATTGCCATTACATTAGTGATGAGTGCAGTGTTTGTACCTGTAGCATTTTTAAGTGGTCCGGTAGGCGTATTCTATCGTCAGTTTTCATTAACCTTAGCAGTAAGTATTTTAATTTCTGGTATCAACGCATTATCGCTTACGCCTGCATTGTGTGCTTTGTTATTAAAGCATAATCATGGCACTAAAAAAGGTTGGCTTCAAAAATTCTACAATGGTTTTAACCTCGCTTACGGCAAAACAGAAACTAAGTTTGGTAAGCTTGTTAGCACTATAGCTAACAGACGCGTTGTAACGTTTGGTATTTTAATTGTATTTGGCTTAGCAACTTTTGGTGTTAGTAACGTGCTGCCAAGTGGCTTTATCCCTACAGAAGATCAGGGTATGATTTATGTGAATGTTACAACACCGCCCGGCAGTACGGTAGAACGTACGGAAAAAGTACTTGATAAAGTAGAAGCAATAACCAAACAAAATCCTGAAGTAGAAAATGTAAGTACACTTGCAGGTTATAGCCTTATTAGCGAAATTTCTGGCGCTTCCTACGGCATGGCAATGATTAACCTCAAGCCTTGGAAACAACGCAATAAATCTGTTGCTCAGCTAATTGAACAACTAAAAATACAAGCTGCTGCTGTAACAGATGCAAGTATCGAATTTTTGCCGCCCCCCACCGTTCCAGGCTTTGGTAATGCCAGTGGTTTTGAAATGCGATTGCTAAATAAAAACCGTAATAGCGATTTAAACGAAACAGCAAAAGTTTCACAAGCATTCTTAGAAAAATTAAGAACCCAACCCGAAATTGGCAATGCCTTTACCAGCTTCGATCCTAGCTTTCCGCAATATATGTTGCACGTAGATCAAGAAGCAGCAGCCAAAAAAGGCGTTACCATTGAAACTGCCATGCGTAACCTGCAAACACTCATTGGTAGTTATTACGCCACCAATTTTATACGCTTCGGACAAATGTATAAAGTAATGCTTCAAGCATATCCGAACTATAGAGCCAAGCCTGAAGATGTACTAAACTTATATGTTAAAAATAATAAAGGCGAAATGGTACCTTATGCCACTTTTGTACAGATAGAACGTGTATATGGCCCTGAGCAAATTACCCGCTACAATATGTACACAAGTGCCATGATAACAGGCGATGCAGCCATGGGCTTTAGTAGCGGACAAGCCATCGATGCAATTCAACGCGTAGCGAAAGAAACACTACCTCGTGGCTTTGAATATGAATGGAGTGGCATGACGAGAGAGCAAATTATATCAGGTAATCAATCTGTATATATATTTTTACTCTGCTTAGTATTTGTGTACTTATTACTAGCCGCACAATACGAAAGTTTCTTACTACCACTTAGCGTAATTACCAGCTTACCAACAGGTATATTCGGTGCCTTCTTTTTCTTATGGATCACCGGATTAGAAAACAATATTTATGCACAAGTAGCCTTTATTGTACTTGTTGGATTATTAGGAAAAAACGCAATACTTGTTGTAGAGTATGCAATACAAAAACAAAAGCAAGGACTAACCATTCTTGAAGCAGCGAAAGAAGGTGCAATCAGTCGATTACGCCCCATTTTAATGACTTCTTTTGCATTTGTTGCCGGCCTCATTCCGTTGTGTATTGCCAGTGGTGCAGGCGCTATGGGTAACCGTAGTATAGGTACCGCTGCTGCCGGTGGCATGCTTATAGGCACCATTTTCGGAGTGGTTATTGTACCCGGTTTGTACGTTGTATTCGCAACCCTAGCTCAAAAATTTGCTCGCAATAAAACTGTTTAACATGCACATTTATAAACCCTTTTATAAAAAACTATGGCCGTTGCTAATACTGCTTATTACACTAGGCTGTATGCAAGGTTGTAAGCCTTCAGGTGCCTTACGGCAATTGTCGTTACGAGCCTTACCAGATACATCATTTACCGTAAGGAATAACGCCGATACACTCACAAGTATACCCGTTTGGCGAAACTATTTTAGAGATGCACTTTTAATTCGTTTAATTGATACAGCACTCATAAATAATCCCGATTATCAAATTGCCTTACGGCAAATAGATATTGCCAGGGCACAACTACAAATGCGAAGAGCTGCACTACTACCAACAGTTAATGGAATTGTAAGTGGCGGTATTGATAAGTACGGCGATTATACAATGAATGGTGTTGGCAACTTCGATACCAATTTATCGCCCAACATTAAAAGCGATCAACGCATACCCAACCCAACACCTGATTTATTCGTAGGTTTTAGAAGCAGTTGGGAAATAGATGTTTGGGGCCGTTTAAAAGCACAACGTAATGCAGTAGCATCGCAACTGTTAGCAACCGAACAGGGTGTTCGATTCACAAAAACACAAGTTGTAGCAATGGTTGCAGAATTGTATTACACCTTACAAGCAATTGACGATGAGTTGCAGATTGTAGATAAAAACCTTGCACTACAAAAACAAGCTTTAGATATTGTAAAAGTGCAAAAAGATGCTGGCAGAGCAACGGAATTGGCAGTGCAACAATTTGCAGCGCAAATTCACAATACCAATGCTATTAAAATTCAGTTGCAGCAAGAATTAATTGCAGCCGAAAATTTATTGAATCAAACACTAGGCCGATATCCTAAACGCATTGATAGAACGCAATCGTTCATTAATATGCCTACACCTTTGCTGCCGGTAGTAGCATCTTTAAAAGACATGCTGCTACAACGCCCCGATGTGCAGCAAGCATCGTTACAGCTAGCTGCCGCCAACTTCGATATTAAGGCTGCACAAGCGGCGTTTTATCCTGCCATTAGCTTAACACCTTACTTGGCTTTCAATGCTTTTAATTTAGCTACTTGGTTCAGACCAGGTTCGCTTGCCTATGGCGGCTTAGCTGGCTTAACAGCACCGATTTTTCAACAAAGGCAACTCAAAACTAACCTAGCCATACAAGACAATGTAAGGCAACAACAACATTGGGTATATCAACAAAAGTTACTGCATAGTTTCAGTGAATTTGCTACGCAATGGCATAACTACAACCATCAAGAACAAATTTTGCAGCAAAAGCAGCAAGAAGTAGCAGCGCTAACAGCGGCAGTTACAACCGCTAAAGAATTATACGCAGCAGGTTTTGCCAACTATCTTGAAGTAATTACCACACAGAAAGGAGCACTAGAAGCAGAACTACAACTTATTACAGCCAAGAAAAACTGGATGCTAAGTTCAGTACATCTGTATCAGAGCCTTGGGGGAGGCTGGCAGTAAAACTGCAATAAATTGCATAAATATTGCTTCAAAGCAGATAAAAACCGCAATTAGCTGTTTTTATCTGCTTTTCTTTTGGTACACACTTGTATTTTTACCAACGAAATAAAGAACTACTATGCAGGCTACGAAAGGGATCATTACACCCGACATTTTAGCAGCCCTTCAATCGATTGTGGGTGCGGCATATACATTTACCGAAAGGGATATACTAGAACACTACGGTCACGATGAAACGGAACGCTTGCAATACGACCCGGAAGTGGTAGTAAAACCTAGAACTACCGAAGAAATAAGCAGTATCATGCGGTTATGCAACCAACATTTGATACCTGTTACACCAAGAGGCGCAGGAACTGGATTAAGTGGTGGTGCGTTACCACATTTGGGCGGTGTATTACTA
>DMPB01000173.1:10389-13819 GCA_003456175.1 Chitinophagaceae bacterium
TTCTCGACATAGACGAGCGTAACCTGCAAGTAACTACCGAACCGGGCGTAATTACGGAAGTATTGATGGACTCGGTAAAAGAGAGGGGCTTGTTTTATCCGCCCGATCCAAGCAGCCGTGGTAGCTGTTTTATTGGTGGCAATATTGCTGAAAACAGTGGTGGCCCTAAAGCAGTAAAATATGGTGTTGTTAAAGATTATGTACTGAACCTAGAAGTGGTACTACCCAATGGTGAAGTTATTTGGACAGGTGCCAACGTGCTCAAAAATTCCACTGGCTATAATCTTACCCAACTGATGGTTGGAAGCGAGGGCACCCTCGGCATTGTTACAAAAATTGTATTAAAGTTGTTGCCCTTACCAAAGTACGACTTACTGATGCTAGTACCCTTTAAGAGTTTGGAAAAAGCAAGCGAAGCAGTGAGTGCTATTTTCAGAGCCGGATTTACCCCTAGTGGTTTAGAGTTGGTTGAAATTGATGCTTTAAAAATTGTAAGTGCCATGGTTGATAGCCATGCTGTACCAGTAACCGACGATATTGAAGCGCACCTGATTATTGAAGTAGATGGTAATAATATGGATGTGCTCATGCAAGATATGGAACAAATTGCAGAGCTAACCGCCCAGTTTGAAGGTGGAGAAGTGTTTTTCGCAGATGATGCACAACAAAAAGCAGAACTGTGGAAGCTGCGCCGCCGAGTGGCAGAAGCTGTAAAAACAAGCGGTTATACCATTGAAGAAGATACAGTTGTACCACGTGCAGAACTACCTAAATTAATTAGAGGTGTGAAAGAATTGGGTAAGCAATACGGTTTTCATGCGGTATGCTATGGCCATGCAGGCGATGGTAACTTACATATTCGTATTAACCATCCGACGATTAAAAATAGTCATGGAAGCCCGGAAATGACAGCTGCTTTAAGAGCATTGTTTCAATTAGTGAAAAGCTTAGGCGGTACAGTGAGTGGTGAACATGGCGTTGGATTGATACAAAAACCTTACATGGATATTGTTTTTAGAAATGCTAATTTAGAGTTAATGCGTAGTATCAAAAGAGCATTCGACCCTAATAATATTTTGAATGCAGGCAAAATATTCGATCTTGCCTAAAACAAATCGTGAAGCGATGAAGCAAATACTAGCGGTTGTTCTAACAACTATGATACTATCGGTAACAGCCAATGCACAAAGAAGAGAATACCCAGCCAGTGATTTTCCAACAGCACCAACAACAGGTGGCTTTCAGTGGAACAAAACCTTTGTAGGCGGTAGTTTAGGTTTGGGCTTTGGTTCGGGCACGTTTAACTTAATAACTAATCCTGAAATTGGTTACAGCCTTGCCGAATGGGTAGATGTTGGTATGGTGTTTAACATTGGTTATTTCTCACAACGTATAGACTACCTTACGGGAAATGGCGGTACTTATAGTGAAAAATACCGCACCTTTCAATACGGTGGCGGAGGCTTTGTTAGGGTGTACCCCTTCAATCCGATTTTTCTAACCATTCAACCTGAAGTGAATTGGCTTAGTACCACTATTACTGCTACCAATACGCCGAATAGCATTAAACAAACCAATCGGAGTACCAGCTTTATTGCAGGTGTTGGCTATTCGCAACGCGTAGTAGGACAAAGTAGTTTTTATACCTTGATTGGAGTTGATTTAGGGAACGATCGTAACTCGCCTTACAAAACATACACAAATGCTAATATTCCTATTGTAAGAGCTGGTTTTAATGTGTATTTAGGAGGTGGCGCTAAGCAGTAAGAAAATCAATAACATCTTGCGGTGTTTCGCAAACCACCATGTTATCACGCCAATTTTCATATAAAAATCCTTGCAATTGCATGTGATTCATATGACCTAATAAATGATTGTAATATCCTGCTGAATTCAGCAGGATTATTTTTTTATCATGAATCTGTAATTGATTCCACGTAAGCACTTCAAACAATTCATCCATCGTACCATTACCACCCGGCAATATGATGATGGCTTCAGATAATTGATACATTAATTTTTTGCGGCTATGCATATCGTTCACTACGTGTAGTTCTGTTAGCTCGTTATGTGCATGCTCCCATGCTACTAACACCTCAGGAATAATACCTATTACCTTACCATGATGTGCTAATACAGCATTAGCTGTTGCACCCATCAATCCTTTATTACCACCGCCGTATACAAGTGCAATATTCGCTTTGGCTAAATCAGCCCCTAGTTGTTGTGCATGCAACACATATAACTCATTATTTCCATCTTTACTACCACAAAAAACAGCTACAGATTGGTACGACATATTGGTACAATTTGATTGCGAATGTACAGTTGTTTGCCGTACCATCATTTACCGTAAGGTTACCTTCATATAAAAGTTATAACACTACCCAAAACAGACATGTAGCTACTTACACATAGCCACTACACTTACCCAATAGTTACATTTGAAATATCCAATGATCCTTTAAAAGCCATGCTATGTTAGTGAGTTTAATTATGCCCACTTTCAATAGAGCACACTTACTTACTGCTGCTATAGAAAGTGTTTTAGAACAAACTTATACCCAATGGGAACTCATCATTATAGACGATGGTTCTACAGATACATCAGAAGAACTAGTAAAGCAATACACATTTAATTACAATAACATCTTCTTTGTAAAACGCCCCAATTATTTACCTAAAGGTGCCAATGCTTGCAGGAATTACGGCCTTTCAATTGCAAGTGGAACATTTATTAAATGGATAGACTCCGATGATATTTTAGCAGCCGATGCACTTGCTATTCAAGTGAACGCCTTACGGCAAAATGAAAACGCGGGTGTATGTATTAGTCAAATTAGCTTTTTTTCCACGCACAAGCATGAATACAAATACAGCTTGCAACATTGGAGTCATCAAACACACACCAATAACGCCGTTGAAGACTATTTATTTAATAAAGTAAAATGGCAAACAGCCGCCGGCTTATGGCGCAAATCGGTGTTAGATGAAAAACCTTTTCATGAGCAGTTAATGAATTCGCAAGAATGGTTAATGCATTTAAAATTTTTATTAACCGATACAGCCTATGTGATTACACCGCATGTAATTTATTATGTTCGTATGCACAACGAACGCATGTCGGCCAAAGGAAAACTCAATGGCAAGTACTATTACCATCAGTGCTTGAGTAGAATGATAGCATTAGAATTACTCACTAAATCGCACCACTTCACTTGGAAAAGTAGTATACGTCTGGTATTGTTTATCGTTTGGAACTACGCCCGTGTAATAAAAACAAGACACATGTATTGGTCTAAAGCTGGCTTACAGTTTATTCACCAATCGTGCAAATTGTTAGTTCATGCCTTACAGCATAAGCATGCTGTACTAGAACATTAGTATTCGTGTTTTTAAAAACTACAGAAGCCCCGCCATGGCGGGGCTT
>DMPB01000173.1:14104-17907 GCA_003456175.1 Chitinophagaceae bacterium
GCCTACAAGGTTTTGTGTGCTGTTAATCTTGCAGTTGCATCTCTTTTACCAAAAACAAAGTGTATGGAAGCTGCGAAAACAATTAGTACTTGCTACCACTGTGGGGAAGACTGTGTAGATGAAAGTATTTTATTAGAAGATAAAACCTTTTGTTGTAGCGGCTGTAAAACGGTGTACGGCATTTTGCAACAAAGCGACATGTGCACTTATTATCAACTTAACGATAAGCCGGGTGCCAATCAACGCATACAAGTTCGCAAAGAAAAATTTGCCTTTTTAGATGATACTAATATTGCCCAAAAACTCATTCACTTTACCGATGGTAAGCAAAGCCATGTAACTTTTTATTTGCCGCAAATACATTGCAGCTCTTGCTTATGGCTATTAGAACACATTTATAAAATAGAACCCGGCATTATTAGTGCAAGGGTACATTTCACGAAAAAAGAAGTTGATATTGTATTTGAACATAATAAGGTAAGCTTAC
The DNA here is from genome assembly GCA_003456175.1 of Chitinophagaceae bacterium. Lineage (GTDB taxonomy): Bacteria > Bacteroidota > Bacteroidia > Chitinophagales > Chitinophagaceae > UBA10646. The sequence goes on from DMPB01000173.1 coordinate 14,592, forward strand.
GTAAGGTAGCTGAAACACTTACCAGCATTGGTTATGAACCCTATATTAGCTTACAAAATCTACAAGGCACTGATAAGGTTCGCAACAATAGTTTAACCTATCAGTTAGGTATTGCAGGGTTTTGCTTTGCTAACGTAATGTTGCTAAGCTTTCCAGAATATTTAGGCTTAGAACATTCTGAACTATACCTACAAAAAATTTTCCGATACATTAGTTTCCTATTAGCCTTACCTGTTTTACTGTACAGCGCATTACCATTTTATAAAAGTGCTTATAGTGGCTTACAGCACAAGTATATGAATATAGATGCACCCATTGCACTAGCCATAGTACTTACTTTTCTTAGAAGTTGTTATGAAATTTTTTGGCAGGTAGGTAGTGGCTATTTCGATTCTATGACAGGCATTGTATTCTTTATGCTAGTTGGCAGAATACTTCAAGAAAAAACCTATCAGCAACTCTCCTTCGATAGAGATTATAAATCGTACTTCCCCATTGCTGTAACTGCTTTAAAAGATGGTAAAGAAGCTACCAAAGCATTGCCAGATATTGTTGTTGGCGATACACTCTTAATACACAACAACGAACTCATACCAGCAGATGGCATTTTAACAAAAGGAAAGGCGTATATCGATTACAGTTTTGTTACTGGTGAATCTATTCCCGTACTCAAAGAAATGGGAGAACTGATTTATGCAGGTGGTAAGCAAACAGGCGGCAACATGGAACTATTGGTAATGAAAGAAGTATCACAAAGTTATCTTACACGCCTATGGAATAACGATGCAAAAAAGCAACAAAAAACTACACCATTCACAGATGTTATCAGCAAGTACTTTTCAATTATAGTACTGTTCTTAGCCATTACAGCCTCGGCTTACTGGTTTATACAGGGTAATGATATGCGAGCATGGAATGTGCTCACCACTATATTAATTGTAGCATGCCCTTGTGCTTTGTTGCTTGCGAATACCTTCACCAACGGCCATATTCTTGGGATTTTATCAAACGAAAAAATGTATCTGAAAAATGCAGATACCATTGAAGCTATTGCCAACACCACACATATTGTGTTTGACAAAACAGGTACTATTACCGACAGCGATCACTTACAAGTACAATTCAACGGCAACCCATTAACTCCTGAGCTGGCCAGTGCTGTCAGAAGTTTAGTAAGCCATAGTCAGCACCCATTAAGCAAGGCTATTTATAAACATTTGCATGCAGCTACTTTTCACCCATTAACTGATTTTAGAGAACATATTGGTGCAGGCATAGAAGGTGCCGTTGCCGGTAAATGGATACAAGTAGGTAATGCAGCTTTTGTTGGTGCAGCCACCGAAACTACAGCGCAACGAGAGAGCTGTTCTTACATTGCTGTAAATGGTATAATGCTTGGCTACTTCAGCTTCGCCAATACTTATCGGAAAGATGTACTTAAAGTGATCCAACAACTTTTACGTAAGTATAACATCACTATTTTGTCGGGCGATAATGATGCCGAACGTAATTTTTTACAGCATACACTAGGCTCAAATGTTACACTCAAGTTTCAGCAATCACCAAACGATAAGCTACAATACATACAACAATTGCAAGCTGCTGGCGCTAAAGTTACCATGCTTGGCGATGGTTTAAACGACTCAGGTGCCTTACGGCAAAGTGATGCAGGCATTGCACTTACAGAAGATACCAACAACTTCACCCCGGCTAGCGATGCTATCTTAGAAGCATCGAGCTTACATAAATTACAAGAACTGATACAACTCACTAAAGCCAACAGAAATATTATCATTATCAGTTTTATTGTCTCAATACTGTACAATGTAATCGGCTTGGCTTTTGCATTGCAGGGTACACTATCGCCACTTGTAGCTGCTATTCTAATGCCTTCAAGCTCTATCAGCATTGTAACGCTAACCTATAGCTTATCGCACTTGCATGCTCGTTGGATGCGTTTATAACGCAATGCTTTTGATGAATATCATTTACGTAAGTGACACGCATCATTACCAAAGCAATACCTCAAAAATACTTTTACAGCCATAACCGAGAACCATGAGTGTTATAATCATTCTACTAATTATAAGTATTGGCGTTGCAGGTTTTTTTCTAGCGGCCTTTTTATGGTCGGTAAAAAAGGGGCAGTATCAAGATGATGTATCGCCAGCACACCGAATACTTTTTGACAACACCACCGAAACAACACAACAATAGGCCTCTATACAATTTGACTCTTTAACAACACGATTATGCAACTAGAAAAATTTTACTACGACAACAAGATAGTAAAGTACTTCGCCTACGCTACAGCACTTTGGGGCTTGGTAGGTATGATTGTTGGCTTATGGGTAGCCATTCAAATTTATGCTCCGGGAGTATCGTTAGATTACCCTGGCACTACGTTTGGTCGCCTACGCCCCATTCACACCAATGCTATCATTTTTGCCTTTGTAGGTAACTGTATGTTTACAGGCATCTACTACTCGCTACAACGTTTATGCAAATCGAGAATGTTCAGCGATAAACTTAGCTGGGTGCATTTTTGGGGTTGGCAGTTAATTATTGTTGCAGCTGCTGTTACCTTGTTTTTAGGCCACACAACAGCGAAAGAATATGCCGAGTTAGAATGGCCTATCGATATTGCTATCACTTTGATCTGGGTGGTATTTGGTATTAACATGTTTGGCACCATTTTCAAAAGAAGAGAAAGCCATATTTATGTTGCTATTTGGTTTTACATCGCTACATGGGTTACTGTTGCCATGTTGCATATTGTGAATTCATTTGAAATTCCTGTATCGTTCTTAAAGAGTTATAGCTGGTATGCAGGTGTGCAAGATGCATTGGTACAATGGTGGTATGGCCACAATGCGGTTGCCTTCTTTTTAACAACGCCTATTCTTGGTTTGATGTATTACTTCTTACCAAAAGCAGCCAACCGCCCTGTGTACTCTTACCGCTTGTCTATCATTCACTTTTGGGCTTTAATATTCATATACATCTGGGCTGGTCCGCACCACTTATTATACACTGCGTTACCCGATTGGGCACAATCATTAGGTACAGTATTCTCAGTAATGCTAATTGCTCCAAGTTGGGGCGGTATGTTGAACGGATTATTCACACTTCGTGGTGCTTGGGATAAAGTTCGTGAAGAGCCAATCTTGAAATTCTTTGTAGTAGCTGTAACCTGTTATGGCATGAGCACATTCGAAGGTCCGTTATTAAGTTTAAAAAATGTAAACGCTATTGCACACTTTACCGATTGGATTATTGCACACGTGCATATTGGTGGTTTAGGTTGGAATGGTTT
>DMPB01000173.1:18220-28586 GCA_003456175.1 Chitinophagaceae bacterium
CTTGCTAACAACCACTTCTGGTTAGGTACAATTGGTATTGTAATTTATGCTGTGCCTTTGTATTGGGCAGGTTTTGCACAAGCAGATATGTGGAAGCAATTCACTGATGAAGGACAATTAAAATTCCAGTTCTTAGAAACAGTTACCAGTATCATTCCAATGTACATCAGTCGTAGCATTGGTGGTACCTTGTATTTGATTGGCGCTATTATAATGGTGTACAATTTATACAAAACAGTACAACAAGGTAGTTTTGTTGCTAACGAAGCTGCCGAAGCTGCACCTATTGAAAAAGCACATGCTGGTGAAAAAGAATACTGGCACCGTTGGATAGAGCGCCGCCCTGCCACTATGTTAATCTTAAGTTTAGTAGTGGTTGCCATTGGCGGATTGCTTGAAATGGTTCCAACTTTCTTAATCAAGTCTAATGTTCCTACGATTACCAGCGTTAAGCCTTATACACCGCTAGAATTACAGGGTCGAGACATTTACATACGTGAAGGTTGTTATACATGTCACTCACAAATGGTTCGTCCATTCAGAGATGAAGTAGCACGCTATGGCGAATACAGTAAGGCAGGTGAGTTTGTGTACGATCACCCATTCCAATGGGGCAGCAAGCGTACCGGCCCAGATTTAGCACGCCTTGGTGGTAAATATCCTGATAGTTGGCACTACAACCACATGATGGAACCAAGTATGATGTCGCCAGGCTCAATTATGCCGCGTTACGGTTGGCTACTTGAAAATACCATAGATACTGCTAGTACGCCTGCCAAAATAAGAGCTATGCAAACTTTAGGTGTACCATACGCAGAAGGTTACGATGCCGTTGCTAACCAAGAATTAATGCAGCAAGCCAACACCATTAAAAACAACCTGAAAGAGGCGAAAATTAAAACATCTGCCAACACTGAAATCGTTGCATTAATTGCCTATCTACAACGTTTGGGCACCGATATCAAAGCCGAGAAGAAAGAAAATACAGCCATGAAATAAAAGCTTAAAAATAATTATATGAAATTCATACACTACCTCGAAAAAATAAGCAACGTAAGCATTTATGGTCTTAGCTCGTTTTTGATATTCTTCATCTTTTTCTGCTTGGTAACCATATACACCTTACGGCAAAAGAAACAAGCACTCAGCGAGATCAGTAAAATTCCATTGGTTGACTAATGCCTTAAAACAACGAACATGAATACCATACAATTCGAAAATAAAATAAGCAAGTGGCTACCCTTTATCTTGTCACTAATAGGCTTATTGGTTGCAACTTTAGCTTCAGCTCAAAGCAATACCGCCAACGCAGCCGTGGCTGAAAAGCAAACACTCATGAGCAATCCAGTAGCGGTAAGTCTCATCATCATTGCAGGTGTGTTGCTCTTAATTATTGCATTAATGGCTAATGTAATGCTTGGTACTGCTAAGTGGTTTTTAGATAAAGAAAAACAACAAAAAGCTGCTACCATCGTTACCACAATCTTACTGGTATTTGGCATGCCTATGAGTGGTATCGCTCAAGATGCTACAGCCGATGCACCCAAGGTTGCTACAACCATTGCAGGATTATCAGAAGCAGTATTTTATCTTATTACGTCTGTAATAGGGTTAGAATTATTTATCATACTAATGCTTGCGTATTTTATACGTTTGTTCATTGCAAAAGATACTCCTGTTGTTGCACCAGCAACTGAAGAAGCAGAGGCTCCATCAACCCTGCAAGTATGGTGGGATAAAATGAACAGTTTTAAACCTGTTGAGCAAGAAGCTAATATCGATCTTGGCCATAACTACGATGGTATTAGAGAACTCGATAATCGCTTACCACCATGGTGGCTCTATGGTTTCTATGTTACCATTTTAGTTGGTGTTGTTTACCTTTACCGCTACCATGTATCGCATACAGCACCATCAAGTAAAGAAGAGTTTGAATTAGCCATGAAACAAGCTGAGGCAGATAAGGCTGCCTACCTTGCTAAAGCTGCTAATAACGTAGATGAGAATACAGTAAAATTACTCACCGAAGCTTCTGATTTAGAAAAGGGTAAAACAACATTTACCAGTATGTGTGCGGCATGCCACGGAACAGAAGGTCAAGGTGGTGTTGGCCCAAACTTAACAGACGATTATTGGCTCAATGGAGGTAGCATCAACGATGTTTTTAAAACCATTAAATACGGCCGCCCAGAGAAAGGCATGAAAAGCTGGAAAGACGATTATTCACCCGTTCAAATTGCACAGCTAGCAAGCTATATCAAATCGTTGAAAGGCACCAATCCTGCTAATCCAAAAGAGAAGCAAGGCGAGCTTTATCAAGAAGGCACAACCAACCCAACAAGTAAAGATTCTACCGCTAAAGAAACTAAATCCATCGCTATGAATCCGTAAGGTCTAATTATTTTCTGTGCAAGAACTCCAGCCTTTTAAAAGATAAAAAAGAAACAACATGATCACCGACATACACGAACCTAAAGCACAGCAATTAAGGGCTGAAACAATTACGTCGAATACTGAATCTTTCAGAGATCGTATTGCCACTGTGGGGGAAGATGGCAAGCGTAAATGGGTTTTTGCACAGAAACCTTTCGGTAAATTTTATAATATAAGAAGTATCGTTAGCTGGTTCTTTTTTGCACTATTCTTTACATTACCATTTATTAAAATCAACGGACACCCGCTTTTTTTATTCAATATCCCTAAAGCAAAATTCATCATATTTGGTCAAGTATTTTGGCCACAAGATTTTTTCATCTTCGGCCTTATCATGGTAACATTTATAGTATCCGTTGTACTATTTACAGCAGCTTTTGGCCGTTTGTTTTGTGGTTGGGTCTGTCCGCAAACCATATTCATGGAAATGCTTTTCAGAAAAATTGAATATGCGATTGATGGCGATGCGTCAGCTCAAAAGCTATTAGCAAAAGCACCATGGACAAGCACAAAAATTATCAAACGTGTAAGTAAGCATAGTATCTTCTACATCATGTCTTTTGTTATTGCCAACTTTTTTTTGGCATATATCATCGGCATGGATGATTTAATAAAAATCATCACCGAACCCGTAAGTAAGCATACTACAGGCTTACTATCTATCATGGTATTTAGTGCAATATTCTATGCAGTGTACGCTTTCTTTAGAGAGCAAGCTTGTACCGTAGTATGCCCCTACGGCCGCTTGCAAGGTGTACTACTAGATAGAAATTCAATGGTAGTAGCTTACGACTATGAACGCGGAGAAACTAGAAAAAAATTCAATAAAAAAGAAGAACGCACAGCAGGAGACTGTATTGATTGTTTTCAGTGCGTTAAAGTATGCCCTACCGGTATCGACATCAGAAATGGAACTCAGCTAGAGTGCGTAGGTTGTACCGCTTGTATCGATGCTTGTAATCACATGATGGATAAAGTTGGTTTTGAACGTGGGCTCATTCGCTATGCAAGCGAAGATGGTATTGCAAAAAAGCAACCACTACGTTACACTCGTCGTATGAAATTGTACACAGTATTGCTAGTGTTACTTACATCACTACTCACAACTTTATTGGTTACAAGAAAAGATGTTACAGCAACCATCATGCGTACACCTGGCCTCATGTATCAAGAAGTAGGCAGCGATAGCATCTCTAACCTGTACAACATTAAAGTGGTTAATAAAACCATGAAGCAAATACCGCTTACAGTACAACTTGTAGATGCGAATGGTAAGGTAGATGTGGTGGGAAATAAAATTATAGTACAAAGTGAAGGGCAAGGTGCTGGCAGCTTTTTTGTAACACTACCTAAAGAACGCATCAAGCAACGCAAAACACAGATCAAACTGGCCATATACCATCAATCTCAACAAATTGATGTTGTTAAAACCAACTTCTTAGGACCTGTTGAATAACCAAAAACAAATTGTATGCAACTTAACTGGGGACATAAAATCACATTCGTATTCATCGGCTTTGCCAGCATGATGTTTTACTTGATTTACAAATGCAATCAAACCAACTTCGAGTTAGTATCGAAAGACTACTATAAAGAAGAGCTTGCATATCAACAAGTAATTGATGGCACTAATAATGCCAATCAATTACAAACCAATACCAACATTACAATACAAGGCTCGCAAGTGAGTATTCAATTACCCTACGAAATGCAACAAAAGCATATCAAAGGTAATGTACACTTCTACTGCCCTACCGATGCTCGTAAAGATCAGAAGTTTAACCTTACGGTAAATGATAACGCAACTTTCCAAGTACCTCATGCAGTTATTCCCGGAAAGTATATTGTAAAAATTAGTTGGCAAGCCGATGGTAGCAATTACTATCAAGAAAAAGAAATACAAGTACTATGATTACACAAGCCATACTCACCGGATTTGCTTTAGGAAGCTTTAGTAGCTTGCACTGCATCGGCATGTGTGGCCCTATTGCATTATCATTACCTAACATGCATCTTCCCTTGTGGCAACAACGGGTAAGTGCATTATTGTATAACCTTGGTCGTGTTATTACCTACAGCCTCATCGGAGCAGTGCTTGGCTTACTTGGTCGGCAGTTTCAAATGGGACAAATACAGCAAATCATATCTATTGTAATGGGTGTATTGGTATTGAGTTATGCCGTTCATCATTATTTTATTAAAAAGAGTTGGCAACCTCGTTTCTTAGATGCAATACATCAGCAAGTTCAAAAAATAATGATCCATTTACTGCAAAGCCCAACCCTTTCATCTTTTCTATTGTTGGGCATGGCGAATGCTTTGTTACCATGTGGTATGGTGTACGTAGCGCTAGCATCGGCACTTAGTTTTATGGATATAGAAGTTAGCATTGCATTTATGGCCGCTTTTGGCATTGGCACATTACCACTAATGCTACTTGTAAGTATGCTTGGCAATACTTTACGCATGCCCATACGAGCCAATTTACGTAAGGCAACTCCATACATGATATCAATCATGGGAATGCTGCTCATTCTCAGAGGTCTCAACTTAAACATACCCTACCTTAGCCCATCCATTCAACATGCAAGCACAGTAGTGCCTTGTCATTAACGAATAACAATGTTACGCAAGCAATTTCACATATTGCCCCCTCATGATGCAGGCAGCAACCGTGCAACACCAGCACTGTGCAAGCGAAAGTTTGCCCAATACTTAGAAAAAGGTGTTACGGTGATCGATGGCAGATCTGCCCTCGAATTTGGCAAAGGCTTTGCCAAAGGTGCCATTAACATTGGTATTGATGGCGATTTCGACACTTGGATTAAAGTGTTGATTCCTATCAATACACCCATTGTATTTATTGCACCCGATGGCCGCGAACTTGAAATGGAAGAACGCCTACATACATTAGGTTATCATCAACTGCTTGGTTTTCTGCCCGTTAAAAAACTTTTCCAAACAAGTTGTACTAACGCCGCTTGTGAGCAAATAACCATTGCGATGGATTTTGTAGACTCTTGCTCTCCGAACGATTTTGAAAATTACGCTACCATACCCGGTATTGTTATTCTAGATATTCGCGAAAGCAGAGAATTACCTTACGGTAAAATACCCAAAAGCCTTTGGATACCCTTACGGGAAATACCAGGTCGCATCCACATGTTCGATGAAGAAAAAACATACCTCATTTACTGTCAAAGCGGTTACCGAAGCATGATTGCGGCATCACTGCTCATTAACGAAGGTATTGTTAACGTTATCAACGTGGTAGGTGGAGTAGAACTTATTAAGCAAGTGAAACCCGAATTACTCGCCGAGGTATATTAACTTCATTTAGAAGCCAACTTCATGGGCTTATCTTGATAACCCCAATGCTCATTTTCTTCTAAAGCTCTTCCTTCATATTTGCCAAATTTCAAAATAGTATAGGCCATCCATATCACTACTAATGGCGAACAAGTAAATAAAACACCCACAACACTTAATGGTGCATTGTTATAAATAAGTGTAACGTATACGATTAAATACAATGTACCTAAAGCCGTTACAATTGCAGGATTTTTAAACATACAAAGCAGTTTAGAAGGTCTGTAACAACAAAAAGTCCATTTTGTTTCACAAAATAGACTTAAAAGATAAACAAAGCTACACAAGCCTTAATTCATCAGGTTTTTGAGCTTCTTCACGTTCAGTATGGTGATGTTTCCATCTTCTAACGCTACCAATTTTTCTGCCTTAAAATCAGACAGCGTTCTAATCAACGACTCGGTGGCAGTACCAGCAATAGTTGCTAAATTCTCACGGCTCATTTGTATGGTAAAGGTTTCGGTACCTTCTGTATTATAAGTATTGTTTAATTGTACTAAGGCATCGGCTACCTTTTTACGTAGCGAGTTGTACGCTAAACCGAGCAAGTGTTCTTCTCTTTCACGTACATTTTTTGCAAGCAGCTTCACGAATTTTTCGGCAACAGACACATTTTTGTGCATCAACCCGTCGAACTCTTCTTTGCGTATTAAGGCTAACTCACAATCGCCTAGTGCCTGAGCCGATTCTTTGTAAGAGGTGCCTTCTAATAAAGGCACATAGCCTACAAAATCGCCAGTATTGTATAACCCGATAATGAGTTCTTTGCCATCGTCGTTAATTTTATAGGTTTTTAACTTGCCACTTACTACATAAAATAAGCAGGATGGCCAGTTACCTTCTTTATAGATGAGCTGCTTTTTCTTATAGGTATTTACAAATCTGTTTTCTGTAAGTAGTTTGTGTACATCGGCCTGCGACGATTGTACAAATTCGCTGGTAATGGTTGCGTCAGCATTTGCCGTAAGGCGTTCTTGTAATAGCTGATTTTTCTTTAAACGACCTTCAATAGCATTAAGTAACTCGGTAGCATCGAAGGGTTTTGTAATATAATCGTCGGCGCCAAGCTCCATACCCTTACGTAAATCGGTACGTTCATTTTTGGCCGTAAGAAAAATAAAAGGCACTCCTTTTAAAGCATCATTTTTTTGCAGTGCATGTAACACGCCGTAGCCATCGAGCACGGGCATCATAATATCGCATACAATTAGGTCGGGCTTTTCTTGCAATGCAACTTCTACCCCTTCTTTACCATTGGCAGCGGTTACTACTTCGTAGGCTGCGAGCTCTAGTATTTCGGCTGTATTCTCTCTAATTTCTGTGTTATCTTCTATAATCAAAATTTTGGTCATGGGCTATTATTGTTTGCTAGGAACTTGAATTACAAAAGAGGTGCCTTGTTCTAATTCGCTGTGGCAGCTAATACGGCCATTCATTAACTCTACATACTTCATTACAATATGTAAGCCGAGGCCTGTACCTTGTACGTTAGCAGCGTTGGTGGCTCTGAAAAAGCGTTCGAACAAATGTTTCATATCTTCTTTAGAAATACCGATACCATTGTCGCTTACACGTAATGTTAAAGTATCGTTTTCTACTTGCGTAAATACTTCTATAATACCATGATTCGGTGAAAACTTAATGGCGTTTGATAATAGGTTATGCAATATGTGTTTGAGCAAATTAGCATCAAGACAAACATCACTTGGGCCAATATGTCGGTACACAATTTTTTGCTGTGGTTGTGTTACCATTCGCATTTCGGCAATGGTTTTTTGCGCAAAATCTTGTAGTTCGAATGATGTATTTTTAACTTGAATCTTGCCTTCTTCAATTTTACCAACCGATAGAAAATCGTTTAAAATATCGTTCAATAAATTAACAGAAGAAATAATACGTTGAATATGCTTTTCACGTTTAGCATTATCTTCTGTTGTGGTATACTTTGATAGCAGATAAGTAGATGACAGCACCGTGCTCAATGGCGTTCTAAACTCATGCGAAGCCATGGTAACAAATCTTGATTTCAGTTCGCTCAGTTCTTTTTCTTTCTCTAACGATTCACGTAGCTCTTTATCCTTAATCTGATTTTCGTAAATCTGATTATTGAGTTGCGTTACCGTTGATTCTAAAATCTTGGTACGCTCCTTTACTTTTTGCTCTAGGGCAGCATTCAAATCTAAAAGTGCTTTTTCGGCAGCTTTGCGTTGTGTAACATCGGTGATGAATGCTAAAACAAAGTTGCGATCGTTAATACGATAATGCCCTAAACTAATTTCAACAGGAAATTCGGTTCCATCGCTGCGAACGGCGTATAAATCTAACCCAATGCCCATGGGCCTGCTAGCAGGCCGCTGCATATAACCTTGATGATGGTTTTTGTGATTATGCCTAAACCGTTGCGGAATAAGCACTTCAATCGGTTGCCCCAATAAGCCTGCCGCATCGCTATAGCCAAATTGTTGTAATGCAAAAGGATTGATCGTATCGATATGCCCTCGTTCGTCGGCTACTACAATGCCAATACTGGCATGATTAAACATCGTTTCAAACAATTCCGATTTAGAGGCTACCATAAATATTGCTGCAGTTAATTGGTGCTGATGCTATGCTCTCAAATATACATATCCACTAATTTCAGCAACACATGTGTTCATCATTACCACATACAACTCTCAACAAAACAAACTTTACCTTAAGGTAAATAAAAAATCGTATTTCTGCGTTTTTAATGCAGTTTTTTGCGGCTTTTGTAGATATTTGTCGGAACTGTTGCACACGCTTAATATTGCCATATGAGTCCTACTTTATTATTCTCGTTTGTTGTTGGATATTTTTTGATTTTATTAGTAGTTGCTTGGTACACAGGCCGCAAGTCTGATAACAATAGTTTTTTTATTGGTAACCGCAACAGTAATTGGATGCTGGTAGCCTTCGGTATGATTGGCACTAGCCTCAGCGGTGTAACATTTGTAAGTGTGCCAGGCGCAGTAAAAACAGAGAGCTTTGCGTATTTACAAATTACACTTGGCTACCTCATAGGCTATTTGGTTATTGCCTTTGTATTACTACCCTTGTATTACAGGTTAAATCTCACTTCTATTTACAATTATTTGAGCACCCGACTGGGTGTAAAAAGTTACAAAACTGGAGCTAGCTTTTTCATCCTTTCAAGAACACTAGGTGCTACAGCCCGTTTATACTTGGTAGTTAAAATTTTACAAGATGCGATATTGAGTAGTTTCAATGTTCCGTTTTGGGCTACTACCCTCATTATACTTGCCATGATTTTGGTATACACTTACGAAGGCGGCGTAAAAACCATTGTGTATACAGATACCTTGCAAACAAGCTGTATGCTTATTGGCTTAATTATTTGTGTTGTATTTATTTTACAGAAGTTACAACTTGGTTTTGTAGATAGTATACAAGCCATGGATGCTAGAGGATACACTCAAATATTCTTTTCGCAACCAGAAAGCAAGTTCTTTTTCCTAAAGCAAATTTTAGCGGGTGCATTTATTACCATCACCATGACCGGCATGGATCAGGAAATGATGCAGAAGAATATCTCTGTTAAAACCTTGAAAGACAGCCAGAAAAATGTGGTTTCGCTAGGCTTTATTATGCTGGCAGTGATTAGTTTGTTTCTTGTTCTAGGCGGATTACTGTATCTCTATGCAGAAAGCTTAGGTGGCAGTATGCAAACTGTTGTCGAAAACGGCAAAGAAGTTTCTAAATTCATGATCAATGGTGTACCTGCTGGCGGCGATAAATTATTTCCTGTTCTTGCATTACAGCATATGCCTGCTATTATTAGTGTTGTATTTATCATTGCCTTGATTTCGGCATTATTCCCAAGTGCCGATGGTGCTATCACCGCTTTAACATCATCGTTTTGTATTGATATTCTCGGCATGCAGCGCCGTGCAGATTGGAGCGATGCTGAGAAAAAGAAAATACGCCAACGAGTGCATCTCACCTTTGCAGCTATATTTCTACTGTTTGTGATGGTATTCAAATGGGTAAATAACCCAAGCATGATTGGTGTAATATTAAAAGTAGCTGCTTACACTTACGGCCCTTTGCTAGGTTTATTCACGTTTGGTATTATCACAAAGCGAGTGGTAAAAGACAGTTTTGTACCTTTTGTTTGTATTGCAGCTCCATTACTTTGCTATGTTATAGATGCCAACCAAAAAGCATTACTTGGCAATTTTGAAGTTGGTTTAGAACTACTCATCATCAACGGATTACTAACTTTTATAGGTTTGTGGCTTATTTCGCACCAACCTAAAAAAGCATAGTCAATGCAATTGGTATCCCCTGAAGCCGAAGCATACGCACATCAACATACAACACCACTGTCAAATTTACTCAACGAAGTGGTAGCCTATACCGAGCAACATCACCCATTAGCACATATGCTAAGTGGTGCTACGCAGGGTGCTTTCTTGCAGTTACTTAGCCAAACGCTTCAGCCACAATACATTCTTGAAATTGGCACTTTCACTGGTTTTAGTGCATTGTGCCTTGCAGCCGGACTTTTACCGCAAGGGCAATT
>DMPB01000173.1:28800-30108 GCA_003456175.1 Chitinophagaceae bacterium
CAATTACATACCATTGAAGTAAGGCCTGAAGATGCAGCCACTGCAAAATCGTTTTTTGAACGCAGCCAATACCGAGAACAGCTAATTTTGCACACCGGTAACGCTATAGATATTATTCCTACCCTACCCTATACTTGGGATTTGGTGTTTATTGATGCAGATAAAGTAGGGTACATTGATTATTACGAAATGGTGCTACCGCAGTTAAAGCAAAATGGCTTGATTATTGCAGATAATGTGCTGTTTCACGGGCAAGTATTACAGCAACCCCTTACGGGTAAAAATGCAAAAGCCATACATGCATTTAACGAACACGTTGCTAACGATACCCGAACAGAACAAGTACTGCTAACGATGAGAGATGGCTTGCTCATCATTAAAAAGAAATAAACATGAAGTATTGGTGGCTGGTTTGTATTTTTTATTGCCTTGCCAATGTTACAAATGCACAAAACACAGGAAACAATCCTAAAGTGCTTGTATATATAGCGCAATATAAAGCTATTGCTGTTGCAGAAATGCAACGCACTGGCGTACCTGCTGCCATTAAATTAGCACAAGGTATTTTTGAATCGAACAATGGCGAAAGCAAGTTATGCTTGCAATCAAACAACCACTTTGGTATTAAATGTAAGAACGATTGGCAAGGCGATAGAACCTATCACGATGATGATGCCCGTGGCGAGTGCTTTCGCGTATATGCAACAGGTGCCGATAGCTACCGCGACCACTCCGATTTTTTAAAAACGCGGCCACATTATGCTTTTTTATTTCAAATTCCACCAACCGATTATGAAGCTTGGGCTTACGGACTTAAAAAAGCAGGTTATGCCACCAATCCCCGCTACCCAGAACGCATTATTCAAATTATCAATGAATACAATTTGAATGAAGTTACGTTACTGGCACTGCAACAGTCATCTACCAATGCAGGGTCTAATGTGCTTACTGCTACACCTGCTATCCCTGAGGTAACGCCATCGCAAGCTGGTAACGACATAAAATTTGTAACGCCACCATCGCAACCAGCCAATACAAAGCCAGCCACAGAAAAAGACGTGGAAGAGGATGAGGAAGTAATTGAAGAAATAATAACTATTACTGCTAAGAAAGATACTACCCTTACGGTAAATGATACAAGCAAGCAAGCAACAACTAACTACCCTCAAGGTGTATTTACCATCAACGGGTTAAAAGTTATTTATGCCGAAGCTGGCACCAGCATGCACGCGCAGGCGCGCGGGCGTGGCGTCGATGTCGGCCAGCAGCCGGCGAAAGTACGGTGCCGACAGATCGAGCGGCAGCGCG
>DMPB01000173.1:30224-30881 GCA_003456175.1 Chitinophagaceae bacterium
ATGCCGAAGCTGGCACCAGCATGTTAGCTATTGCACAGCAACACAATATTGCTTACAAAAAACTAATAGAATTTAACGAACTAACAGAGATAGATATACTAGAGAAATCGCAATTACTATTTCTCGAAAAGAAAAAGAAAATTGGAGCACAAACCATACACATTGTTGTACCCAATGAAACCATGGAAGATATAGCCCAGAAAGAAGGTATGCTCTTACAAAGCCTACTCGATTTTAATAGAATTCCAAAAGGCCGCCAACCTGTATCAGGTGAAAAAATATACCTGAAAGGCAATAGTCCAACTACACCCAAACTCATTGAAGCAACCACTGCTAAAAATACAACTACAACATCTTAAACTACTTCGTAGCATGTCTACCACCATTCAAGTTCTCGACAAAAGCTTTGTACCCTACCTTAGTGAAGCCGAAATACAATCAAAAATTGAGGGATTAGCACAACAACTTAATCAAGATTATGCTGGCAAAAAACCATTGTTTATTGCGGTACTTAATGGCTCGTTCATGTTTGCCTCCGATTTATTTAAGCATCTTAGTATTGAAGCCGAAATATGCTTTATTAAACTTGCAAGCTATAAAGGAACTAAAAGCACAGGGCATGTTATTACAGCTATTGGCTTAGACACTGATGTAACC
>DMPB01000173.1:31108-33932 GCA_003456175.1 Chitinophagaceae bacterium
CTTAGACACTGATGTAACCGACAGACATGTAATTGTATTAGAAGATATTATTGATACCGGCAAAACATTAAGCCAGTTCTTACCACAGTTACAAAATCAACACCCGGCTAGTATGAAGGTAGCAGTATTACTGCACAAGCCAGAAGCAACTGTTTTTGAGGTGCCCGTAGATTATTGCTGCTTTAGCATTCCCAATAAATTTGTACTTGGCTATGGCTTAGATTATGATGGCTTTGGTAGAAACATTAAAGAGATATATCAACTCAAAGACTAATTAACTCCCTATAAATTTTTAAGGATTACACACATCGCAACCGCCCGGATCGGCACATGGTTGCGATGTTTTTTGTTGTTCTATATGCCCACAATGCTCACACTTTAATTCGTAATAAGCAATTGCCTTTGTAGGCGTACCGCACCAACAACAAGGCAAGCCAGCAATTGCATTACTAATACCAAAACCAGGATATTGACAGCGAGTGCAATGTTGCTGCATACGCTCTATCAAATTAGCTGCAACTGCTGCGATATGAGCACTACGCTTAGGGTTTCGCATTGCCCTCAAATCGGCCATTACAGTAATACGCTCATTAGTAGCCAATAATTGCTTGCATGCCAATGCAAGGGCATCCCAAGTAGTAGCATCTTTTATAATCATTCGTTCATTTACCGTAAGGTGATGATTATGTAGTATAACTCCTTGCGCTGGAAACCCAATTTTGGCAGCAAATGTTGCCACAGCATCCCAATCGTTAACCTCTATTTGTGCAGCTGTAACATCAAAACTGTTGCTTATGGCCGTAATGGTATAATCTGCTTGAGCGGCGTAACAAACTAGCAACTCGGTATTTACCGTAAGGAAAGGCACTTCAGGATGCGGATAAAAAGCACCTTCGCTAGCAATGTAAAAATCAATACCTTTTTGTTGTGCATGTTGCACTTTGAGCATGGCCGTAGTTCGCTGATCTGCAGGCCGCTCTACCTCGCCACTAAAGGTTCCGAGGGTATCGGTATCAAAATCAATACGTTCAAAAGTTGCACCGAAAGTTTGTTGTAGTAAAGGCCCAATAATGAGCTCTTTTTCGTGCTTGGTAATAATGCCAAAATGTTGCCCTTGAAACGATAGCATACTGCAAAATTACTAAGATTAAATACTTACGAACGTTAAAGGGCGGCCTACGGCCGCCCTTTAACGTTATGCTATCTGTACCTTACGGTAAATGCTTATACACTCTGCATCATCGCCACAAAATCATCGAACAAATAGCGACTATCATGTGGGCCAGGTGTACTTTCTGGATGGTACTGCACACTAAATGCAGGCTTATTCTTCAAACGAATACCTTCAATACTTCCATCGTTCAAATTAACATGGGTAATTTCAACATTAGGATGTTGCTTCACCGCTTCAGGATCAACGCCAAAACCATGGTTTTGTGTGGTAATTTCACTCTTTCCTGTAATCACATTTTTCACAGGATGGTTTAAACCTCGGTGCCCATGGTGCATTTTAAAAGTAGGGATATCATTGGCTAATGCCAATAATTGATGCCCTAAGCAAATACCAAAAGTGGGCTTATTTTCTGCTAGTACTGCCTTAATGGTTGTAACAGCATATGGCATTGCAGCAGGGTCGCCAGGGCCGTTAGAAATAAAGTAACCAGTGGGATTAAACGCCTTTAATGTTTCAATAGGCGTTTGTGCCGGATGCACTCGAACATGTACACCTCTATCCACCATACACTGCAATATATGCTGCTTGATTCCGAAATCTAATACTGATACTTTAATAGGGCTATTAACATCGCCAAGTTCATATACGGTAGTTGTACTTGCACCTGTAGCAAGGTCTAAACCATCCATATTAGGGCAGGCATCTAGCATGCTTTGTAACGTAGCAACATCATCTATTTCAGAGCTAATAATGCAATTCATAGCACCTTTTGTGCGTACATGTGCTACCAATGCTCGAGTATCTACATCGTCGATAGCTACAATATTGTTCGCCTTTAAATAAGCATCTAGCGAATCGGTAGCTTGGTAGCGACTAAATCTTTCTTCCAGATTTCGACCAATTAATCCTCTAATCTTTACAGCATTACTCTCTACATCGGTAGGCTTTACGCCATAATTACCAATGTGTACCATGTTCATAATGAGTACTTGACCCGTATAACTTGGATCAGTAAAAACTTCTTGGTAGCCCGTCATTCCGGTATTGAAACAAATTTCGCCGGTGGTTGTACCCGTTTGTCCAAAAGAATGGCCACGAAACACGTGGCCATCGGCTAGTAATAATATTGCTGGAGAGGGTTTTTGCTTCATGCTGCAAAATTGCGGTTTCGTATGTTTTTAACCATATTATTTTTCAACATTTCGGGTAATCATTTACCGCAAGGCACAAAAAACCAACTCTTTCGAGTTGGTTTAGATACTTTGAAACTTACCTTACGGTAAATGTGCTTATTCAGCAGCTTTAGTTTCTTCAGTGGCTTCAGGTGCAGCTTCTGTAGTTGCTTCTGTTGCAGGAGCTTCTTCAGTTGTTGCAGCCTTTTTAGCGCTACGGCTACGGCGAGTTTTCTTCGCTGGTTCTGCAGCTTCGGCAACACCCTTACCGTAAATTTCGTTGAAGTCTACCAGCTCAATCATAGCTAATTCGGCGTTATCACCTGGGCGAATACCCAACTTGATGATACGTGTGTAACCACCTGGGCGGCTAGCTACCTTAGGACCAACTACAGTGAATAATTCTTTCACCGCTAGTTTGTTACCTAAATAGCTGAACACAATACGGTGGTTGTGCATGATTTGCTCTTTAGTATCG
>DMPB01000173.1:34166-47637 GCA_003456175.1 Chitinophagaceae bacterium
TGATTTGCTCTTTAGTATCGTTCTTCTTTGTTTTTGTGATTAGTGGCTCAACATAAGCACGTAAGGCTTTAGCTTTAGCTAAAGTAGTTGTGATACGCTTGTGCGTAATTAAAGCATTAGCTAAGTTGGCCAAGAGGGCTTCTCTGTGTGCTTTCTTACGACCTAGATTGTTGATTTTGTCTCCGTGACGCATGGCTATTGTGTTTTATGTTCGTACCGTGCCAGGAATTACGAACAGTGTTCAAAAATAATTTTGATTAGTCTAGGCTATCTAAACCTAGCTTGCTTAAATCCATTCCGAAACCTAAGCCTCTTTCGCTCAATACTTGTTCGATTTCGCTCAAGCTCTTTTGACCGAAGTTGCGGAATTTCATTAAATCTTCTTGCTCGTACTGCACCAATTCGCTTAAGCTGTTGATTTTGGCTGCTTTTAAACAGTTGAAAGCACGAACGCTAAGATCTAAATCTTCTAATGGAGTTTTTAATACCTTACGTAATTGTAAGATTTGCTCATCAACCACATCATCTTTCTTTTCTTCTTTGTTATCGAAAGTGATATTTTCGTCGGTGATGATCATAAGGTGCTGAATTAAGATGCGAGCAGCTTGCTTCACAGCTTCTTCAGGGTGTATGGTACCATCGGTAATTACATCGAGCATTAGTTTTTCGTAATCGGTACGTTGCTCAACGCGGTAGTTATCGATAGAATACTTTACGTTCTTAATTGGTGTGTGAATAGAATCGATAGCAATAACGCCGAATGGAGCATCTTTTTGCTTGTTCTCTTCAGCAGGAATATAACCGCGACCTTTAGCAACTGTAAGCTCAATATCAATTTTCGCACTGCTATCGAGTGTACAAATTACTAACTCAGGGTTCATTACCTGAAAGTTTTGTGTAGCCTCGCCTAACATACCAGCAGTGAATTCTGTTTTGTTGCGAACGCTTAACAATAACTTTTCAGTACTAACCTCTTGGTCGGTAACTTTCTTGAAACGTACTTGCTTAAGGTTTAGGATAATTTCTGTTACATCTTCCGTTACGCCATGAATGGTAGCAAACTCGTGGTCTACACCATCAATTTTAATATTGTTGATCGCATAACCTTCTAAGCTGTTCAACAATACACGACGTAATGCGTTGCCGATAGTTAAGCCATAACCTGGCTCTAACGGACGAAATTCAAAAGAACCTTCAAAATCGGTTGCTTTCTGCAGAACGATTTTATCAGGCTTTTGGAAGTTTAAAATGGCCATATTAAACTTTGGGTTTTATGGGTATTACTACCCGATTGGTTTTGCTTTAGGTGCAGCTAATATAGTTTTTTTCACATTTACCGTAAGGTAAGATGTAAAAGTGTAAGCAATAAATGGTAAGTGATGAAGCTTACCATTTATTACTTATAATTATCTATTACTTGCTGTACAATTCTACGATTAGTTGTTCCTTGATATTTTCAGGAACGCTTTCACGTTCAGGGTAGGTAATGAAAGTACCTTTCTTTTCTGTATCGTTCCAGTCTAACCAGCTGAACTTAGGATTTTTACCACGAATCATGCTAGTGATGCTGCTGTTAGCTTCGCTTTTTTCTTTGATGCTGATGATATCACCTGGCTTCAATTGGAAAGAAGGAATGTTAACGATTTCGCCATTCACTGTAATGTGCTTGTGGCTAACTAGCTGACGAGCAGCAGGGCGACTTGGAGCAATACCTAAACGGAAAACTGTGTTGTCTAAACGAGCTTCTAAAAGCTTGATTAAGTTTTCACCGGTAACACCTTTGATACGAGCAGCTTCGGCAAATGTGTTACGGAATTGCTTCTCTAATACACCATAAGTGTACTTAGCCTTTTGCTTTTCACGCAACTGTAATGCATACTCGCCTAAGCTTTTACGCTTACGAGCAGCACCGTGCTGACCGGGAGGGTTACTGTTCTTACCTAACCACTTACCATTGCCCAAAATAGGCTCTCCGAAAATTCTTGAGATTTTGGTCTTAGGACCTGTGTAACGTGCCATAATTTATTTCATTCGATTTTTTTTGATTCGGCTCCTCGATCGGTAAAAAATCGTAAAAAATTAATCGGGAACCCTTTGTTAATGAAACCTTTCGGCTTTTATAAAAACGTAGGAAGTGAAATGTATTTGCAACAATTCACTTCCGTAAATATTTGAAATTATACTCTACGCTTCTTAGGAGGACGACAGCCGTTGTGTGGCAACGGAGTGATATCTTTAATCATGGTAACTTCTAAACCTGATTGTGCAAGGCTACGAATAGCACCTTCACGGCCGCTACCAGGACCTTTTACATACACATCTACACGCTTTAAGCCAGCTTCTAATGCTACTTTAGCAGCATCGGCGGCAGCCATTTGTGCGGCGTATGGTGTGTTCTTTTTAGAACCACGGAAACCCATTTTACCAGCACTGCTCCAGCTAATAACTTGGCCTTGCTTGTTGGTCAAAGAAATAATGAGATTGTTGAAAGTTGCACTGATGTGTGCATCGCCTTGGGCGTCAACTTTAACCACACGCTTTTTCGCGGCGGCCTTAGCACTGTTTTGTGCCTTGTTTGCTTTTGCCATTGTTAAATTTTGAGGTAATCGTCTAAAAATAAACCGCCTCCTGCTGCACTAAGCTGCTATCCGGCGGGCATATCTAAAATACATCAGCCCACAACTTGGGATTGTGAGCTGAAATAGATTATTATTTCTTAGGAGCCTTTTTCTTACCGGCAACAGTTTTACGCTTACCCTTACGAGTACGACTGTTGGTTTTAGTACGCTGACCACGAACAGGCAACCCTTTACGGTGGCGAAGACCACGGTAGCATACGATATCCAATAAACGCTTAATGTTCATTGAAACTTCGCTACGCAAAGCACCTTCAACCTTTAACTCAGCATTGATGAAGTTACGGATGGCACCCAATTCATCATCGTTCCATTCGTGTACTTTTTTATCGTAGCTGATTCCAGCGTTCTCTAGTATGCGACGGGCAGTTGCACGGCCAATACCATAAATATAGGTAAGACCAATTTCGCCTCTTTTGTTCTTTGGTAAGTCAATACCGGCAATACGAGCCATATTAGAATATCAATTTTTACCTTTAATAATTACTGCTGTGATTAACCCTGACGTTGCTTATAACGAGGATTCTTTTTGTTAATAATGTACAGCTTGCCTTTTCTGCGTACAATCTTACAGTCGGCACTACGCTTTTTAACAGATGCTCTTACTTTCATAACAATGTTGTTATTTGTGCTGTGCCGTTTGTACGGCAGTGTTTAAATACTATTTATAACGGAAAATGATACGTCCACGAGTTAAATCGTACGGACTTAACTCAACGCCCACCTTATCGCCAGGTAGTATTCTGATGTAATTCATTCGCATTTTGCCTGAGATGGTAGCCAATATTTCGTGGCCATTTTCAAGCTTAACTCTGAACATAGCGTTGCTCAAAGCTTCAATGATTACGCCATCCTGTTTAATTAGTGATTGTTTCGACATATCAATTTTCGGGCTGCAAAGATAGAAGTATCGTGTGAAATAATAAAAGTTTTCAAAAAAAATTTACACAGTTTATGCCCAAAAGCAGTCAAATATAGATGCCTCAAGCTAAAAAACCCGCCGAAGCGGGTTTATATTGATTTTTCACTACTGTCATTACATGGCTGCATCGGTAAGATGCACCTTCGTCATCTGATGATATTGGTTTTGCAGTTGGTGTACAAAATGTACTTCTGGGTTATGTCTTCTATCTTCACGATACCACATATCTATATGTTCATAATCGCCAAGCTGATGTATGCGTAATCTAAAGGCTCCTTTTTTGTATTCAATATCGCCATCTTCGTAACGCTCTCTAAAAAATTGAAGCTGTTTTAAACTTGTATCGTTCAACGGTATGGGGTAAATATGTTCAGGTGTGTACCAAAACGGCTGTACATCGTTCGCAATACACACTTGTTTATCATCGGTATTCAAAGCTACCACTTCGCCTTTCGAGCGTACTCCTTCAAATTCTGCGACAACATAATCGCCAACTTGCAGTTCGTTAAAGCGTATCATAAGGCTGTGTTTTAGAGTGTAAAGGTACCTTACGGTAAATGCTTTCGCTAGTAAGTAAAGACAATAAAAAAGCCAACTCAGGTTAATTTGAATTGGCTCAGAATAATTTGGAGGGCAACCAATTATACCATTACCGCGTTGGTAAGATGCACTTTCGTCATATCATGATAATAATTCTGTAACTGATGTACATATTTCACAGCCGGGTGGTGCCTTCTATCTTCCCGATACCAGATATCAATATTTTCGAAATTACCTTCGGTTGGTATCACCAATCGAAAAGCGCCTTTTTTGTATTTAATGCTACCATCACCTTGCTGCTCTTTAGAGAAGTTCAGCATCATCAGGCTTTCATCGTTCAGTGCAATAGGGTATAAATGCTCGGTGGTGAACCAAAAATCTTGCACTTCGGTTGCAACACATACTTGCTTTTCATCGCCATTGAGGCGTGTAACTTCGCCCCACCATTGTTGGCCTTCGTACTCGGCCATAAGGTAGTCGCCTACCTTAATTTCGTTGAACTTAATCATATAGCAGTCGTTTTTGTAGCTGTAATGTACAAAATTTTTTAGAGAAATAAAAAGGTTGCTTTTCCTTACGGTAAAAGCAACCATACATATGTATTAACATTTACCGTAAGGTACTGCTACTCCATCCAACTTTTAGTATAATCAGGATTTTCAATAGCTAATGCAGCTTCTGTAAGTTGCAGTGGGTAGAAGGTATCTACCATTACTGCAAGTTCTTGTGTTTCTTTTTTACCAATACTTTTTTCTACTGCACCCGGATGCGGCCCATGGGGTATACCGGCAGGGTGTAAGGTTATCATACCTCTGGTTACGTTTTTACGGCTCATAAAATCGCCATCAACGTAATAGAGCACCTCGTCGCTATCAATATTGCTATGGTTATAAGGCGCAGGAATAGCTTGCGGATGATAATCGTACAAGCGAGGTACAAAACTGCAAATCACAAAATTGTGTGCCTCGAATGTTTGATGTACCGGCGGCGGCTGATGCACCCTTCCTGTTATTGGTTCAA
Organism: Chitinophagaceae bacterium; assembly: GCA_003456175.1. Taxonomy (GTDB): domain Bacteria; phylum Bacteroidota; class Bacteroidia; order Chitinophagales; family Chitinophagaceae; genus UBA10646. Next base: position 39,285 of record DMPB01000173.1, read on the forward strand.
AATTGTGAATGCTAAAGGCATAGGGGTAGCAACAACCATCCCATCCTACAACATCGAAGGGATGATACCCGTAGTGAATATGGTACATCATTCCTTTTTTCTTCGTTCGTATTACAAAATCGCCAGCTTCGTCAATCGTTACCAATTGTTGGGGCTTGCGCAAATCGCGTTCGCAAAAAGGTGCATGCTCTAACAATTGACCGTACTTGCTTAAATATCTTTTAGGGAAGATGATTGGGCTAAAACTTTCAACAATGAACAAGCGATTATTGGTGGTATTAAAATGAATCTGATAAATGGTACCACGTGGAATGTGCAGATAATCGCCATAGGCAAATGGTATTTCGCCATATTGGGTTAACAACTTGCCTTCGCCTTCATGAATAAAGAGCATTTCATCGGCATCGGCATTTTTATAAAAGTAATTAGTAAGACTTTCTTGCGGCGCAGCTAGTGAAATATGACAATCGTTATTCACTAAAACGGGGGTGCGGCTTTCTAGATAGTCGGCCTTGGGCTGTACATTGAAGCCTTCAAAACTGCGATGCTTTAGCATTTTTTCTTCTGCTATTGTAGGCGCTACGCTGTAAGGCTCCTCTACATGTGTGATGACTGTTGGCGGATGGCAATGATACAGTAAACTGTAATCGTTACTGAAGCCTTCGGTACTGAAAAGTTGTTCTGAATACAATGAGCCATCGGCTTTGCGAAATTGAATATGACGCTTATCGGGAATGGTTCCTAAAGTATAATAATGTGGCATAAGTGATACGTTCGTGTTTAATGATGATCGACAAGAAAAATTGTGTTTTGTTACCTCACCAACCAACGCCGATCCATGGCTAGTGTAGCTACCAGAAATACATACTTCCAATAGCGTTTATCGATCCAATACGTGAAGTTTCTGCAAAATGGCATGTAAGTGCATCGTTATTACGCTAAAGTAAAATATTTTGCCTGCAATGAAAAGAATTGGACTTATGTCGGATACGCATAGTCATTTACCGCAAGGTGTTTTTGAACATTTTGCCGATGTAGATGAAATTTGGCATGCCGGCGATTTTGGTGATATGCAGCTGATAACACAATTATCGAACTTTAAACCGCTGTGCGGTGTGTATGGTAATATTGACGGCTCCGATATTCGTAAGTACTTTCCTGAAACCAGATGCTTTATGGTAGAAGGTGTAAAAGTGTTGATGCGCCACATTGGTGGGCACCCAAAAAAGTATGCACCAGGCATTAAAGCTTTGATACAACAAGAGCGGCCGCAACTTTTTATTAGTGGCCACAGCCATATTCTGAAAATTATGTACGATGATGCATTACAATGCCTACACATGAACCCAGGTGCTTGTGGCCAACACGGTTGGCATACCGTTAAAACACTCATTCGTTTTAGTATTGACGGTACCAGAATTTTCGATTGCGAGGTTATTGAACTTGGCAAACGTGGCCAATAAAAAAGCCCCCATGCAGACGCACAGGGGCTAATTTGCAAAAGCAAACTATACTAGCAAGTTTAAAATGCTGGATCGGCCGGCGTGTTGGGGTTGCCATCACGCTCACGGAATGGATAAGGGAAGAAGTTACGCTTACGCTCAGCAATGGGGCGACCAAAGCGACGCATATCCTCTAACTTCAAACCACTCTGGTATAACTCTATACAACGGTTACGATATATCTGTTCTAACACATCGGCTTGTGTTGTTGGATTAACAGCCGGCAATTGAGCCCCAATACCTAATGGATCGGCAGCGGCTGTTTTGGTAACTACTCTATTCAACTCTACCACCGCATTGGTAAGGTCGTTATTACGAGCTAAGCACTCGGCCTTAATTAAAGTTACTTCGCCTGGGTAATAAATTGGAATAGCCGAAGTAGCGGTGTTATAAAAAGCCGTAAGTCTGAAACGCGGTGCTACCGTTGTATTGATGGCAGTATAAAACTGTATACGACGGTCGGCCAAATCTGGTGCAATACTAGCAGGCAAGCCTAATGTACTATCTACAGGTTGGTATACGTTGTTAGTACTTGTAACGGCTGCAAAAATGGGATTAGCGTTAGCAGCATCGAAATTGAACATACCGCGTTGAGTGATATCAACTGCATTAGCGGCAGCTAATGCAATATTGTAATCGCCAGCAAATAAGGCATAACGAGCTTTCAATGCTTGCAAGGTATTCACCAAGTTATGACCAGCAGGCATATCGGCATTAAAGCCAGCGCTAATAGGATTCGCTGCCACTGTTGCTAATGCTTCATCGATAGCAGCAACAGCACGGCGAAAGCCATTAACCCGTGGACTGAAACTTACATTAGAACCCGTTGTATCAGGAATACGCTCCCAATACATAGATAAGCTACCTAAGGCTAGCGCCTCCATAACAGTGGTATAAGCTATTAAACCACTCGCATAGCCACGGTCGCCAAGCCTACGAGCCGATGCTTGCACCAAGTTGGCATCGTAAATGATTTTGTTGGCATTACTCCAAATATTAGCCAATACGTTGTTGGTAGGGTCTACAGCACTACCGCCGGTACTAAACTGCAATTCAGGAATGTTACCAGCGTTACGTAACGATACTTCGTTGGTAACAAAACCAGTAGCTGTACTTAACCCATACACCGAGCTACCCTGCCCTAAAGTGTATAAGCGTTGTAAGCCAATAGAAACCCCCATTAACCCTTTAGGGCTGCTATATACCTGATTGGCAGTTGCAGCATTTGGGTTTTCATAATCTTTTTTGCATCCAGTAGCCAGCAAGGCGGTTACTAAACCTGCGGCTGCTATATGTTTTAAATGCTTATTCATAATTTTTCTTTTTGTTGTACCTAGCTATTGTACTACTAGCAACATTCGTTGCGTCGCACACTTCAACTGAGGTACAGGCATGAGCTATAAAACAGGTTTAGAATTTCGCAGATACAGTTAAGCTATAGGTGCGAGGAATAGGCACAGGACCGAAGTCGATACCTCTTAAAATGGTACTTTGTCCGCCAGCATTCACTTCAGGATCGTACCCCTTATAGTTATCGATACTTAATAAGTTACGGCCACTAAAGCTAGCAGATACATCGCCAAAGCCTTTCACACGACCAAAGTTGTAAGAAACGCTCAACTCACGTAGTTTAACAAAGCTACCATCATCGATACGCCATTGTTCAATAGCATAGATACCTGCAATGTAACCGCGTGGCAACTGACCAAGTTGTTCTTTCTCGGCTTCTTTACCACTACCTACACCTTGGCGTGTACGCCAGTCGGCATTGAATACATCTACACCTTGCACCGCATCGATCTGCATACGGAAGCTCCACTTTTTATAAGTTACTTCGTTCACTAAAGTAGCAGTGTAATCGGGGTTAGGGTCGCCAATTACTCTTCTAAGTACTGCACCGCTTGGTAAGCCATTCGCATCGCGGCCGGGCGTGAATGTGGTGGCACTATTTTGTACACCACGCTCTGTTTGTGGGATACCCGCTGCATTTTTAACTTGTTCGCCATTGCCATTCAAAGCAAAGAATGTTCCGTAAAAAACACCTATTGGCTGGCCTTCGATAATGGCTACAGGTGCACCACCATTGGTACTAAACAAGGTAAGTGCCTGACCAATTCTGGTAGCTTTGTTGCGGTTTTGGTTGAAGATACCTGTTACTTCCCAACGTAAGTTTTTGTTTTGTACAGGCACGCCTGTTAACATGATTTCAAAACCCTTGTTTTCAAGGCTTCCGAAGTTATCTAATAAGCTGCTGAAGCCGTTAGTAGGTGCAATTTGACGATTGATAAGTAAATCGGTTACTTTTTTATTGTACACATTTACCGTAAGGCTCAATCTGTTTTTAAAGAAAGCCATATCGGCACCAAATTCAATTTCTTGCTGGCGTTCTGGCTTCACATTTTCATTGGCTTGAACGCTGCTACCATTTAGTGCAGTACGACCAACAAAACTGTTGCTGCTGTAAGTATTGAAGCGGCTGTATGCACCGATACCTGTTAAGTTACCGCTTTCGCCGTAAGCTACACGTACTTTAAATAAATCCCACCAGCTACTTACACCGAGTTTATTCCAATAATCGGTGCTGCTAACAATATAGCTAGCGCTTGCTTTGGTATACAACTGGTTACGCTGGTCTTTACCAAAAACGCTACTACCATCTTGGCGAATGGCGCCAGTTAAGAATAAATGATTGCGATATTTAAAATTTTGTTGTACAAAAGCACCACTGATACTAAGCTCGGTTCTTTCATCGGCTCCGGGTAATATGGTACTTGCACCATTTACTGTTTGTACGAAAGGTGCTAACCCACGACCGTGTAACAATGAGTAATTGTTACGTTCGTATTGCTGGCTGTAACCTACTTGCGTAGTACTGTTCCAATCGCTGTTGATATCAATATTGTAAGTAGCATTGATATCGTGGTTGATCTGGAAGAACACGTTGTTAGCTGTACTGCTATAACATTTTTGTGTAGGATCGAGTGCTAAACCACCGCCAAAGAATGCTGTGTTAACATTGTATGCAAATGGTGGTATAAAAGTTGTACCATTTTGTGCATAGTTATCGATACCCATGGTGTAGTCGATTGTTAAGCGGTTGATGGGTTTTAATTTGATACCCATATTTGCCAACACGCGTGAAGTACGCTGGCGCTGCTTAATATCTTCTATAATTGAAACAGGGTTAACACGGCCACGCTCACCAACGGCTCTGATATTTCCTAAAGCATCTCTCGTGAAAATATCGTGAAAGTTACCAATGATGTTGATGCTGTTCATTGGACTAAAAAAGCTATTTCCATCGGGCTTTTCATTCGCCTGACTATTGATATAGTTCACACCCAAGCTTGCAGTAGCCCACTTGTTAAGTACCTGTTCAACGTTGGCTCTAAAACTAAAGCGTTGGAAATCGGTATTGCGAATAATACCCTGATTAGAAAAATAGCTACCACTGAGGTAGTATTTGGTTTTATCTGTACCACCAATAATACTCACATTATTATCGGTACCGTAAGCAGTACGGAAAATGTAATCGTTATAATCGTAACGTGTTACGGGAGTTGTATTAGAAAGTAGTGGTGTTTGAATTACATCTTGCGTGTACACATCAGGAGAACCACCAAACTTAACAGGACTTTGGTTCACGTCTACTGCTTTACGCAATTCGCTCATCATTACACTAGAAGAAAAACTTACAGTGGGTGCACCGCTTTTACCACGCTTGGTAAATATCTGCACTACGCCAGCATTAGCACGGCTACCATAAATAGCAGCTGCAGCAGCACCATTCAATACTTCGATACGTTCAATATCGGCAGGGTTGATATCTACCATACGGTTTTGACCAATGGTACCAACAAAGTTGTTACCATCGTAATTACCACTGGTATTGGTTACACGGTTGGTGGCATTATTAACAATAACACCGTCTACAATGTATAATGGTTCACTACTACTCAACACAGAACTAATACCACGTAAGCGTACTGATAATCCACCTGCAGGGTCGCCACTATTTTGTACAATTTGTGCCCCGGCTGTTTTACCTTGCAATGCCTGCAATACGTTACCTGCGGCACCTTTGTTTAAATCGTCGGCTTTCACGGTACTTACATAGCTACCCAACTGACGGCGAGTAGTACCAGCAGTAGTACCTGTTACCACCACTTCGTCGAGGCCGGTAACATCGTCTTCCAACACAACATCTACATTTTGTTGGGCGCCGTTGAGTTGTACATCTTTGCTGGCTGTTTTGTAGCCAACACTAGACACATTGAGCTTTGCTTTTCCATTGGCTTTGGTACTAAGTTCGTACACACCTTGCATGTCGGTAACTGTAGCAGTGTTGCCAGGAGTAATAGTTACAGTAGCGCTAGGCACCGGCTCACCTTTTTTATTGGTAACTTTTCCTTTAAGCACCGTTTGTGCTTGTAAGGTGGTTGCGGCTGCCATGGCTACTACCAGTAACAGGGGCTTACTACGTAGTAGCCCAAGAGGGGTAACATCAAGCATCGTTAGAATAGTTTAATTTTCAAGAATCTGCGTAAAATTAAGTGTATATATACCTCACCTTGCGGTAAATGTTAAAAAAACACTTAAAAAAACGCTTAAAAAAGCATACTAGACTTCAAAAAATTGCAAAAAGCTGCAATAGCAGTAAAAGAATTTTCTTTTGTGCACAAATACAAACTACCGATTTTTACTGCCATGAAATTTTTACTGGCATCGGTTGGTAAGCCGCACGATACAATGGTAGCTGAAGGCATTAAAACCTTTACCCAACGGTTGCAGCATTACTTCCCTACAGATTGGTGGATTATTACGCCTCCTAAAAATGCCAATCATTTACCGGAAGGTGAACTTAAAAAAGCCGAAGCCAACGCCATACTTGCAGGCCTACAACCCGATGATTACTTATTGTTACTCGATGAACGTGGTAAGCAACTCAGTAGTGTTGCATTCGCAAAACATATTGAGCAACTAAGTATTCAAGGTGTTAAGCGTGTAGTACTGCTTATTGGCGGCGCCTTTGGCGTACACGATACTATCTTTAAACGTGCTAATTACACCCTTAGTTTAAGCAGTATGGTACTTCCACACATGTTGGTACGGTTAGTGGTTGCCGAACAACTGTATCGGGCCTGCACTATCTTACGCAACGAAAAGTACCATCATCAATAATAACGATATGAATCCTACAACACCCATTTTTACGATTGTACTCATTGCTATAACAGCTATCATCTCGTTTCAGTCATTTAGCAAAACAGATATTATGGCGAAGTTGTGCATGTACCCTTACACCGTACAACGACAGAACGAATGGTATCGATTTATAACGCATGGGTTTGTACATGCCGATACCAATCATTTGATTTTCAATATGATTTCGTTGTACTTTTTTGGACGTAACTGGGAGTTGGTGTATACAGGATTTCTTGGCTTACCAGGCTTTAGTTATATCCTCTTCTACTTACTATGTATGATTATTGCAAGCGTGCCAAGTTATTGGAGTAATAGAAACAATCCACGCTATAGTAGTTTGGGCGCTAGTGGTGCGGTATCAGGCATAATTTTTTCAATGATACTTATTTCGCCTTGGTCGTTGATTTATGTTTTTTTCGTTCCTATTCCAGCTATCATTTATGCTGTATTGTACGTAGCCTATAGTATTTATATGGATCGTCAGCAACGCGACAACGTGAACCACAGTGCACATTTATGGGGTGCGCTCGCTGGTATTGTAATTAGCATTATTCTCAGACCCGAGGTAGCCAAGGTTTTTGTTAACCAATTGCTACAGCCTAGCTTTGGTTAAGTGGTTGCCATTGAATATGCAAGCATTGTTTGGTATTGGCCTGCACCTTTACCCGATCATCAATTCGGCGACCAACCACCCAAATAATGGTACCCTTTGCATCTTGCAAAACCCATTGTTGTTCCTTTTCTAAAGGCGACATTTTTTGGTCTATAAAGAAGCGAGCTAGCTTTTTCTTCTTACCTAACCCAAGTGGATAGAAATAATCGCCTGCTTGCCACTTACGAAGCAGTAGCGGCCAGTGCACCACTGTTGCATCAATTATAGCTATTGTTGCTACATCTGTAACAGTAGCATTTTTCATTTGCGTAAGCGAACAAACACCTCCAGCGAATACTACAGTGGTTTCGTGCTGTTGAATAGTAACATGAGCTGTTGCGAGCACCGTATTAGGAGTAAGTATCAACCAACCTCTATTCACCAATAACCGATGCGTTTCAGTTGCAATAAAACTACCATTCGTTGCCGTGAATAGCTTGGGCACCTCTTGCATTTGTGCAGCAGAAAAGCCATATGGCGTTAGCCATTCCCATAAATAGGTAGTTACATGCTCTAAATGTTGCCAGCGCTTAATAGGCGTATACCATGCATTGTTCTGAACACTCAGCAGCGACTTCAATTTTTTTTGGATAGCCTTACGGTAAATGGCATACGCACCTTGCATACGTTGCGTATTATCGAAAATAGAAGCTTGTACTTGCGGGAAACGTTCTGCTACAGCTGGAAGTAATTGTAAGCGAATATAGTTGCGGGTGTACACGGTACTATCATTACTGCTATCGTGTACATGAGGTATATTTTGCGAAACTACATACTGTTCTATAGCAGCTTTGCTAAACGGCAATAGGGGACGAACAATTCGCCGATCGGTATCTTTTTCAGGTATACCAACGAGCCCTTTAATACCTGTACCACGCAGCCAATGCAGCATGGCAGTTTCAACAACATCATTTGCATGATGGGCAGTACATATCCAAGCATGTTCGAATTGTGCTAACAGTTGTGCAAACCATTCGTAACGAATTGCTCGGGC
>DMPB01000173.1:47872-48269 GCA_003456175.1 Chitinophagaceae bacterium
GGGGCGGCTTCTTGTATGCCCATACCATTGTTTTTAGCCCATTGTTTGGTATTGGCTACATGATAGAAAATAGGTATTTGCTGTGCTTTTGCCCATGCATGCACGGCTGCAGCATCGTTATTACTTTCGTGTTGGCGAAGCTGATAATTTACATGTGCCAATACTATCCTTTCGGGAAATAAACGATGCATTATATGTGCTAACGCCATACTATCGGCACCACCACTCACTGCAATAATAAAAATGGCTTCGTGGTGAATACCTTGCTGCAAGTGTTGTTGCCAATGTTGCTGAAATGCCTGGAAATGAAGCCTAGATTGCATATGTGATACGAAACTAAAGAACTTATGGGCATTTACCGTAAGGTTTGTGATGGTTATTACGATGATGGGCGGCC
>DMPB01000173.1:48488-51114 GCA_003456175.1 Chitinophagaceae bacterium
GGTTATTACGATGATGGGCGGCCGCAGGCCGCCCATCATCGTAATAAAACTATTTTTTGAAAGCTTCTATCGCAAGCTATCGCCTTGCTTTGCTTCGGGAGCAACTACTTTGTTCAACATGTTATACTGTTGTTTTAACTGCTCTAATTGTTGCAATAAGCGGTTGTTGGTATCTATTTCGTAGCCCATTGCTTCGGCATGCTTGGCACTCATGGTTTCGTAATAGATTTTTTGTTGCTTTAAATCTTTCTCTACACTCTTGAGTACTTTATCTGCAAGTTCACTGGCATCGGCCATGTAGCACGCTTGTAAGAACATTAAACTTAAACGATTGTGTTCGTTGCCTCTGCTTACCATACCGTACGGGAAGTTTTCTTGCAATAACATGGCATCGGCCTTCTGCAATACTTTCTTGGCATCTTCTTTACGGCCTTTAATAGCTAAATCGAAAGCAAGCTCTGTATTAGCACGACGAATGGTATTTAAGTGGCGACGATTTTCTTCATCGAAATATACGCCTGGTAAGTTGGCATTACCGTAGCGGAATTTGTTCATCACCACATCGTACATTTTGTTGGTATTTACAAAATCGCCAGCAATAGGAACAAGTCTGTAAGAGAGGCCATCTTTACGTAAGTAATTACCAAAGCCTAGCTCGCCATAATTGCTAGTAAAGTAAATAGGGCGCTTCCATTGGTTGGCTGCGATTACGGCTAAAATGGCTAAATCGTTTTTGTACAAACCGCCTTTTGTAATTTCAAATTTGATTTGTGGCACTACACTATCTGTAGCATTTACCGTTTTGTTAGCACGTACAACATTGACATCTACGGGTACAGTAACTGTTCTGGTTGGGAACGTATTAAACTCGTCGCCGCCACCACGGTTGGTTTTTCTCGAAGGATCTTCACTACCAACCCAATCTTTGAGCATAGTGTATAAATCCATTTCTGTGATACTGCCATTAGGAGCAAAGCTTACATAATCACGCTTACGACCTTCTATTTGCGATGCGTTGAAAATAACATCAATAGCATCGCTACCATTTACTTTATAGCGTAACTGATTGATGTACCAGTCAATACCTAATAAGCTAGTATTAATTACTCGAATATCGGGACGCACCCCTTCTACTTCTTGTGCATACCAAAGTGGATAGGTATCGTTATCACCAAAAGTGAAGAGAATTGCATTTTGTTCGCAGCTTTCAAGGTAGTTACGAGCAAGGTCGCCAGCAATTACTTTTTTACTACGGTCGTGATCATCCCATTCTTGTTGTGCCATCAACACTGGAACAGCTAACATACAAGCAGCAAAAGCAACACCTGCAGATGCGGTTGCATTCTTAACTGCTTTTGAAAGCCAAGCTTGTAAAGCCATTACACCAAGACCAATCCAAACAGCAAAAGCATAAAAGCTGCCTACATAGGCATAGTCACGTTCACGTGGTTGATAACCTGCTTGGTTCAAGTAAATAACAATTGCAAAACCTGTGAAGAAGAACATGAGGAAGTTAACAATGGCATCGTCGTTACGCTTAAGGAAATGGAAGAACAAACCTACCATACCTAACAAGAAAGGTAGCATGTAAAGTTTGTTATGTGCTTTGTTATGCTTTAAGCTATCAGGTAGCGCAGATTGATCGCCATACAGCATGTTATCGATGAAATCGATACCTGTAATCCAGTTACCATCGCGTACGCCGCCATTGAATAAGCCTTGGATATCGTTTTGACGACCGCTGAAGTTCCACATGAAGTAGCGGATATACATGAAGTAGTTCTGATAGCCAATGAAATATTTGAAATTGTCAGAGAAGTTAGGAGCACGTTCGTATTCTTCTCTACCATCCTTTGTTTGTATCTTCTGAATGTTTGAGAAGAAGGCATAATAATCGGCGTGGCCTTGTTCATTCGCCATATCCCACATACGAGGGAATACCATTTTATCTTCAGGCAAGAATACATAGTGGCCATCTTTCCCCGTTTTGATGTAACGGTCTTTACCATTCTCATCTTTACCTTTTTGGTATTTATCGCCATCTTCTTTGTAGTCTACTGGTTGAGCAGTGAATTTCTGACCATACAATAAAGGAAAATCGCCATACTGTTCACGGCTTAAATAACCCACTAAGCTGTTTGGATTATCAACGTTGTACATATCTACGCTAGGGTCGGCACTACTGCGGATCATGGTTGTGAGGTAAGTACTGTACCCAATAAGCATGAAAGAAAAGCACCATAAGGCTAAGCGTAAGTACGGCCAATTTTTACGGGCACTGTATTGCAAACCTCTCCAAACAGCAATAGCAAGTATAATAAAGAAAAAGGCAAAGCCACTAAAGAAGGGTAAGCCAAAGCTATTCACAAAAACACGGTCAAAGGCGCCTGCCATTTTAATACTATACTGTATTACACCTACCTGCACAATACCTGTAAGAATACATCCTAGTACAAAAAATATGTAAGCACCACCTGCAAAAGATTTGTCTAAACTGAACTGCCAAGATCATGTAAGCAAGCCATATGCAGCCGCAACACCTAGAATTACAAGACCAGCCAAAGTGCCATCAAATGGTACGCCACGCTCAGGATTTGCTTCTTTGTTACCAGCGTACATGGCAGCT
>DMPB01000173.1:51438-52072 GCA_003456175.1 Chitinophagaceae bacterium
ACGCTTTCTAAAGTAATAAACCATAACAATAGCAGGTATTGTTAATAGGTTCAGTAAGTGTACGCCTATTGACAAGCCCATCATAAAGAAGATAAATACGATCCAGCGATCAGCGCCGCTATCATCGGCTTCATTCTCCCATTTTAAGATAGCCCAGAACACAATGGCTGTGAAAAATGAACTTAAGGCATATACCTCACCTTCAACAGCGCTGTACCAAAAGCTATCACTGAAGGTGTAAGCCAAAGCACCAACAATACCAGCACCCATAACACTAAAGGTTTGTGCACCAGTAAGTGCTACTTTTTCGGCACCTTCTACTATTTTTCTACCAAAGTGGGTAATCGTCCAAAACAAAAACAAAATAGTAAACCCACTTGCCAGAGCACTCATAGCATTTACCGCATGGGCAGCCGTGTTTGGATCATCACCAAATGCAATGATGAAAATCCGACCTAACAATACGAACATCGGTGCACCGGGCGGGTGCGGAATTTGTAGTTTAAAAGCACTACTCACAAACTCGCCGCAATCCCAAAGGCTCCCTGCCGCTTCGGCAGTAAGTAAGTATACGGCACAAGCAATGAAACACACTACCCAACCGGTAATGGTATTAATACGATTAAAACTCATA
>DMPB01000173.1:52276-53072 GCA_003456175.1 Chitinophagaceae bacterium
TAATGGAATTAATACGATTAAAACTCATATTGGCTATAATTGAAGCGGAGCGAAACTAAGGGAAATGGGGCAAGATTGAGCACCAAACGCTATGAATGGTGATGTTTTCAGTGCTTTTCAGTTGATTAAGCTAGCGGTCGGTGCGTTTCGCTAGTAAAGCAACAAAGCAACCCAGTATGGCAATTAACACAAAACTCCATCGTAAGGAGGCAGCTTGTGCAATGAATCCAATCAACGGCGGACCTAATAAAAAACCAAAATTACCAATAGTGCTCACGGCGGTTAATGCAAGTCCTGGCGGCATGTGTTTACTTTTACCCGCAAGGGCGTACACCAATGGCACCACACTACTCACTCCAAAACCAACCAACATAAAGCCGATAGAAGCCACCACGATATTCGGAAAAACAACACTTAACAACAAGCCTGCTACTATAAGTAAGCCGCTCACTTTCAAAATTGTAATAGCGCCCCACCTAGTTACAAGGCTATCGCTAATAAAACGCCCTAGCGACATACAGCACATAAAAGCAACATAACCCAGCGGCACCCAAGCCGTAGGAGCTGCAACTACTTTTTTGAAATATACACCACTCCAATCGAACATAGTACCCTCACAAATAAGGCAACAAAAAGCCATGATACCCAAGCCCAACAAGGCTTTGTCGGGCAGCACAAATAGCTTATCGCCTTTGTTAACGGTAGGCTTATCGGGCAATGCCCATCGATACACGAATAAAGCAACCATCCAAACAGCTATTAACACAATGGTAAAGTGTGCTCTGGGAGGCATTTG
>DMPB01000173.1:53296-54701 GCA_003456175.1 Chitinophagaceae bacterium
GCTCTGGGAGGCATTTGCAATTGCACCATGAGGGCACCTAAAGCAGCACCTGAAAAGCCCGCAATACTCCAAATGCCATGGAATGTGGCCATAATACTCTTTGAAAAATGGGTTTGCACGGCAATGGCCATTGTATTCACCGCTACGTTGTACAAGTTGCCAAACACACCAAATAAAAACAACACAAACGCCAACAGATACACATGCTGTGCCCAGCCGATAGCCCATAAGCAAAGGCTGTAACATAATGCCGAAAGCAAAGTGGTAGCTTTTGCACCCCATCGGCTTACTAGCCAGCCGCATAGAGGTAATCCAGCCATCAATCCTATCGGGATAGCCAATAATAAAGTACCCAATTGTGCCTCACTCAGTTGTAACTGTTGCTGTACATCGGGGATACGACTTGCCCAACTGGCAAATGTAATACCGGCAATAAAAAAGTACACCGAAGCTACCCAACGGTAAGTAACGGCAGTATGGTTGCTTTGCATACTGCAAATCTAACAGATACGCTTATTGCTATCAGCTACCTCCTATCTTTGCAGCCGCTTTTGGCAGTGCTGTTTGCGATTTTTTACCTTACGGTAAATGACTAAGCACAACCTCATTTGCCGTAAGGCGAAAGCAAGCAACACCATTCATATTTACCTTACGGTAAATGAATATTAACATCATAACAATGTATAGAACACATACTTGTGGCGAATTACGCTTAACGCATGTTGGCAATACCGTAACCCTTGCGGGATGGGTACAAACAGTAAGAAAGTTTGGTAGCATTACGTTTGTTGATCTTAGAGACCGCTATGGCATCACACAGATACTATTTGGAGAAACACTGAACCCTCAACTCGATGCACAACCACTCGGCCGTGAATATGTTATTCAAGTAACGGGTGTTGTAACAGAACGTAGCAACAAAAACCCGAACATACCTACTGGCGATATTGAAATAACACTAACTAGCTTTTCTGTACTGAATAAAAGTGAAGTACCACCTTTCACCATTCAAGATGATACCGATGGTGGCGATGACCTTCGTATGAAGTATCGCTATCTCGATCTACGCCGAAATGCGGTGAAACGCAATCTAGAGTTACGTTATGCAGTGAACCGAAGCGCTCGCAACTACTTGCACGAGCTTGGTTTTATGGATATTGAAACGCCTTTTTTAATTAAAAGTACGCCTGAAGGTGCCAGAGATTTTGTGGTACCTAGCCGTATGAATCCGGGTGAGTTTTATGCATTGCCACAAAGTCCGCAAACATTCAAGCAATTATTAATGGTTAGCGGCTACGACCGTTACTACCAAATTGTAAAATGCTTTAGGGATGAAGACTTACGTGCAGATAGACAACCAGAATTCACACAGATTGATTGTGAAATGGCTTTTGTAGAACAAGAA
>DMPB01000173.1:54954-73956 GCA_003456175.1 Chitinophagaceae bacterium
AGACATTTTGCAAACCTTCGAAGGATTGGTTAAACGTATTTTTAAAGATGTAAAAGGTATCGATTATACCGAAGCTGTAGCCCGCACTACTTGGGAAGAAGCCATGTGGACTTACGGTAACGATAAGCCCGACATACGCTTTGGTATGCAGTTATGCAACCTCAAGTATCCGCAGCACACATTTGCCGCAAGGCCAATATTGCAACACTTAATTGATGGTGCCGACTTTAAAGTATTTGATGAAGCCGAAACCGTTATTGCAATTAGTGTACCCGGTTGCAGTGAATATAGCCGCAAGCAAACCGACGAACTAACTGAATGGGTAAAGCGTCCACAAATTGGTATGAAAGGGTTGGTATTTATAAAAGTGAATACCGACGGAACGTACAAAAGCAGCGTAGATAAGTTCTATAGCGAAGAACGTTTAAAAGCCATTGCCGAAGCAACAAATGCACAAGCAGGCGATTTAATTTTAATACTTGCCGGTGCAGAAGAACGTACCCGTAAAGCAATGAGTGAACTACGCTTAGAAATGGGTAAGCGTTTGGGCTTACGTAAAGAAAATGAGTTCAAGTTATTGTGGGTATTAGACTTCCCACTATTTGAATATGCTGAAGAAGAAAATCGTTGGGTAGCAAGGCATCACCCATTCACGTCACCGAAGCCTAGCGATATTGCTACAATGATTAACAATAATCCTGTAATAGATAACCCAGCCGAATATTTAAAACATCCGTACGCCAATATTAAAGCCAATGCTTACGATATGGTTTTGAACGGTAATGAAATTGGCGGTGGTAGTATTAGAATTTATCAGAAAGAATTACAGCAAAAAATGTTCGCTGCCCTAGGCATGGATGAGGCAGAGCAAAAACATAAGTTTGGCTTCTTGCTTGGTGCTTTTGAGTACGGTGCGCCGCCACATGGCGGTATTGCTTTTGGCTTTGATCGCTTATGCTCAATTTTGGGTGGCAGCGAAAGTATTAGAGACTTTATTGCTTTCCCTAAAAACAATAGTGGCCGCGATGTTATGCTCGATGCACCGAGCAGTATTGATCAAAAGCAGTTCGATGAATTACAAATTCAATTGAATTTGACTAACAGCAAACAACAAGCATGAAGTTGATTAACATATACCGTATTTTAAGCTTTTTATTATTGCCCATTGCAATGCTTATTGCACCAATGGCTTTGATAACTTTATTAGGTGGTTTAGCCAATCCGCTAATATTACTACCGGCATTTATACTGCTTTGCATTGTAATATACACTTGGTGTAGTTTCAGATTTTTAATCGTAGGAATAGACCAACAAAAACCACTCAAGCAAAGCTTAAAAGATTGGCTAAAAGTGAACGCCTACGTAAGTATTGCATTTGCTGCACTTAGCGTAATTGATGGTATAGCTGCCCTCGCTAATCCACAAGTAATTGAACAAGCTATGCAGCAAGCCATGGAACAATCGGCTATGAATGGAGTAGACCCAACCATGCTACAAACCATGATGCAGTTTGTAGTATATTTTTTATTAATCTATGGCGTTTTATTATTAGTACATATTGTACTATCGCTCCGCTTGGTTAAACTATATTCTTTTTTATTTTCAAAAGAAAAATAATGCAACAACCCCTCGCCGAACGTATGCGACCCACTCAATTGCAACACATTGCAGGGCAACAGCATATTATTGGCGAGGGCACTGTATTACAAACTGCTATTGCAAATGGCTACGTTCCTAGTATGATACTTTGGGGACCGCCAGGCGTTGGCAAAACAACACTTGCCAATGTTATTGCACATACACTTAGCATTCCATTTTACCAGTTAAGTGCTATCAATAGTGGTGTTAAAGAAATTAGAGAAGTACTAACACTAGCGCAAGCACAACGAAAAGCTATTTTGTTTATCGATGAAATACATCGTTTTAATAAAAGTCAGCAAGATGCATTATTAGGAGCCGTAGAAAAAGGTATTGTTACACTTATTGGTGCTACTACCGAAAACCCAAGCTTTGAAGTTAATAGTGCCCTATTAAGTCGCTGCCAAGTGTACGTATTACAAGCTTTAAGCGGCAACGATTTAATGCAGCTTATTACCAATGCTATTCATACAGATACTTGGTTGCAACAATTTGATATTCATATCGAAAGTTACGAAGCATTACTGCAACTCAGTGGTGGCGATGGCAGAAAGCTACTTAACCTATTTGAATTAGTAGTACAACAAATAGCAAATAACAGTAACCTTACGGTAAATGAACGTACTACCATCAATGTAACCAATACACTTGTACAACAAATTGCACAACAGCGAGTTGCACTTTACGACAAAAATGGTGAACAACATTACGATATCATTTCAGCGTTTATTAAGAGTATGCGAGGCAGCGACCCTAACGGCGCCGTATATTGGTTAGCTCGTATGATAGAAGGTGGCGAAACGGTAGAATTTATAGCACGCCGTATGCTAATTTTCGCAAGCGAAGATATTGGCAATGCCAACCCAAACGCCTTATTACTAGCCAATACAACCTTTGATGCAGTTCAAAAAATAGGCTGGCCCGAAAGCAGAATCATATTAAGCCAATGTGCCATTTATTTAGCAAGTAGTGCTAAAAGCAATGCCAGTTATGAAGCTATTAACCAAGCCCAACAAATGGTACGTAGTACTGGCGACTTGCCAGTACCATTGCATATTCGTAACGCACCTACCCAACTCATGAAAAACATGGGATATGGCGATAACTACCAATACAGCCACTTAGGCGAAAACAACTTCATTCCGCAAGAATATTTACCGCAAGGTATTACTGCTACACGCTTTTACAATCCGGGCAATAACGCCAGAGAAAATGAAATGCGTAAATTTTTGAGAGAACGTTGGAACGATAAATACGATTACTAGCATCGCTTTTGCTGAAAAAAAAATCTTACTCACCTTACGGTAAATACAGAAACGGCATTGTAATACAAGGCGTTGTATCTTAACCGTATGAAAAAGATATTCATCACTACCCTACTTATAGGTAGCACGCTTAGCAGTGCATTCACACAAGTAATTGTGCAGCGCCATAACACCATTGAAACTATGGTGCAACATGTTCATAGCGATAGTTTAAAAGCTCATATCAATGGCATGGTACAATTTACCACGCGGCATACATTAAGTGATGCCAGCGAAACCGGTAAAGGTATTGGAGCTGCAAGACTATGGGTATTACAACAAATGCAACGCTATGCACAGCAAAGCAATGGCCGTATGACTGCTTTTTTAGATACGGTTACACTACCAGCCGATGGTAAGCGTGTTGATCAACCCACATTGTTAGGCAACGTAATGGCAGTGTTAAAAGGTAGCGACCCTACCGATAAAAGGGTATTTATTATTTCAGGCCATCTTGATAGTAGAGTTACCGATATTATGAATCGTACTTCTTTTGCACCAGGTGCTAACGACGATGGCAGTGGCGTTGCCGCTGTAATGGAATGTGCTCGTATCATGAGTAAGCAAAGCTTTCCAGCTACAATCATATTTGTAGCTGTAAGCGGCGAAGAGCAAAGCTTATTAGGTAGTGGCTACCTTGCCGAAAAAGCTAAGAAAGAAGGCTGGCAAATTGAAGCTGTACTCAATAACGATATCATGGGCAGCAACCACAGCAACGAAACGTTGATTATCGATAATACCAAACTTCGTGTTTTTAGCGAAGGCTTGCCAGCTTTTGAAACAGAAAAACAAGCTGCTCAAATTAGAATGCTCGGCAATGAAAATGATGGTAAGAGCCGACAATTGGCACGATATGTGAAGGAGATAGGCGAACGCTATGTTGATCAACTAGAAGTTAAACTCATTTATAGAAACGACCGATTCTTACGTGGCGGTGATCATACCCCTTTTGTACAACGCGGTTTTGCCGCTGTTCGCCTTACGGAAATGAATGAAAACTTCGATCATCAACATCAAGATGTTCGTGTTGAAAATGGCAAGCAATACGGCGATTTGCCTGAGTTTATGGATTTTGAATACTTACGCAAAAATACCGCAGTTAACCTTGCAGTATTAGCCAATGCAGCAATGGCACCAAGTGCTCCGGTTGATGTAAAAATTGATGTTAAAAACCTTACCAATAGCACACTGCTTTATTGGAAGCAACCATCATCAGGAAAAGTGAAAGGTTATTATGTACTAGTAAGAGAAACAACAGATGCTACATGGCAAAAAAAGTTTTTTACAACAGCAACTACCTTGAGATTACCTTACAGTAAAGACAATTATTTTTTTGCAGTACAAGCCGTTGGCGAGAATAATTGTGAGAGCCTTATTGTTACCCCAAGTGTTGGCAGATAAAAACATTTAAACAATGCACCCATTTTTTGAAAAATTTGCACTACACCACGAAAAAGAAGATTACGTTGATACTATCAACGCTATTGAAAAAGGCGTAGTGTTTACAGGAACCAATTTATGGGTGCTTATCATTGCCATTTTTGTAGCATCGCTAGGGCTTAACGTTAATTCTACTGCGGTAATTATCGGAGCTATGCTTATATCGCCGCTCATGGGCCCCATAATGGGTTTAGGGCTAAGTTTAGGCATTTACAATGTACCGCTCTTAAAAAAATCAGGATACAATTATGCTATCGCAACATTGGTGGCATTAACTACATCAACCATATACTTTTTGGTATCGCCTATTAACGATGCACACTCCGAAATTCTTGCACGTACTTCGCCCAATATATATGATGTTTTAATTGCATTTTTTGGTGGTGGTGCTGGTATGTTAGCAACAGCAAGTAAGCAGAAAGGAAATGTTGTTACAGGCGTAGCCATTGCAACAGCACTAATGCCGCCCCTTTGCACAGCTGGCTATGGTTTAGCAACCCAACAATGGCAGTATTTTTTTGGCGCATTTTATTTGTATTTCATCAATACTGTTTTTATTGCATTTGCAACGTATGTAGTAACACGCTTACTGAAATTTCCGTTGGTTAATTTTAACGATATCAAAAAATTCAAATCTCACCAGCGAGTTGCAGGTATACTTACACTACTTACCGTATTACCAAGTATTTACTTTGGATATGAAATGATAAAGGAAAATCATTTCGAAAAGGTAGCGAATACCTTTATTGATAAAGAGGCCCACTTCCCTAACGACTATCTCTTACAAAAGAAAATAGAACCTAAAACAAAGAAAATTACATTGGTTTTTGGTGGTGCTAAAATTAGCAATACCGCTATTGAACAACTACAACATAAGCTTAATACCTATTACTTACCTCATGCTACGGTTACTGTGATGCAAGGCTTCACGTATCTTACAGAAAATGATGCTATCAAAAATCAGCAATTAGCCTTGTTACTCGCCGATGCTGCACAGAAAAAACAACCACCGGTTGATAAGCAACAACTCTTTAAAGAACTCGTAGCCATTAGTCCGCATGTAAGTAGTATAGAACTTTATGCTACAGAAAGCATTTATACAGATAGTAGCACAACAAACGGCTATACAATAATTGCTACTACCCCAAAAAACAATAGTTCCATAGATACACTAACCCTAAAAAACTGGCTGCAACAAAAACTACAAACTAGTAGTATTAACCTAATCATAACACCATGATATCTGTTGTAATCCCAGCTTTAAATGAAGAAAATACCATTACCCATGTAGTAACGCTAGCTTTACAAACGCCACAAGTAACAGAAGTAATTGTTGTAGACGATAAGTCGCTTGATAATACTGCTAACCTTGCGGTAAATGCTGGCGCAAAAGTAATTACTAGTACAAAACTTGGCAAAGGCGCCTCTATGAAAGATGGTGTGCTATATGCTCAAAATGAAGTAATTGTATTTTTAGATGCCGATATAACTACCTATTCATCTGACACAGTAACAAAACTAGCTACTCCAATACTAAACAATGAAGCCGACTTTGTGAAGTCGTACTTTACAAGGCAAGCAGGCAGAGTTACTGCATTGGTAGCCAAACCACTATTACATATCATCAATCCATCTTTTCCGCCATTTGAGCAACCACTGAGTGGCATGGTTGCCGGAAGAAAATCTATGTTAGAAAAGTGCGATTTTGAAGATGGCTATGGCGTTGATATTGGGTTGCTGATAGACATGTATCATGCTAATGCCGTGATACAAGAAGTGAATATAGGCACCATAGAAAACAGAATGCAACCCTTAGAGCAACTTGGCAAAATGTCGCTTGAAGTAGCTAGAACAATTCTCAAAAAATCAAAAGATAAAAACTTTCAAAATCTCGAAACCTATGAAGACATTCAGGTAATCAGAGATCAGATGGAGTATGCTATTAAAGAACAGTTATTACACCTCAAAAAAATTGCTGTTTTTGACATGGATAATACCATCTTACGAAACAGCTTTATTCAAACAGCAACGAAGGTATTTGGCTGTAACGAGCAACTATTACATATTGTTACTAATTCCGACAATCCGTTTATACGTACAAAGCAAATAGCACAATTACTCAAAGGCAAAAATATTGGCGAATTAACACATATAGCTGATAGTATTACCGTTACCCCAGGATTAGAAGCATTAATACAAGTACTAAAGCAACAAGGTTACATTATTGGTATTATCAGCGATAGTTACAACTGTATCACCAATCATATCAAAAACAAATTTGGTTTTGATTTCACAATTGCCAACGAATTAGAATTTTCTAAGAGTGTTGCAACGGGTGAGGTTAAAATACCATCTTTTTTT
The DNA here is from genome assembly GCA_003456175.1 of Chitinophagaceae bacterium. GTDB lineage: Bacteria > Bacteroidota > Bacteroidia > Chitinophagales > Chitinophagaceae > UBA10646. Next base: position 61,698 of record DMPB01000173.1, read on the forward strand.
TTGAATAATGAACAGAGCATGTGCAAGCATGATTATTGTAAACTGAATGCCTTAATTTCGGTATGCAACCGTTACCATGTAGATATTAAAAATACTATTTACATTGGTGATGGAGAAAACGACATTTGTTGTGTTAAAAAAGCGGGCATTGGTATTGCTTTCTGTGCCACGCATCATACATTAGATATCGTTGCAGATTATGTAATTAAAGAACCAGATTTCACTTATGTTATTCCAACACTACAATAAATATACCACTAACCTATTACCAGATTTGTTACGTATGAAAGTACAATTAATCCTACTAGTATTTGCTATTGCAATTACTGGTTCAAGCTGCTCTAAATCTACCGACAACACTAGCAACGGCGAGCTTCCTGCACAAACGTTAATAGATGTTGCTTACGGTAGCGACCCATTACAGAAAATGGATATTTATTTACCGCAAGGTAGAACTACTGCCAATACAAAAGTTGCAGTGTTAATACATGGTGGTGCTTGGCTAGCCGGCGATAAAGCTGATTTTAATAACGATATACCCACACTTAGAGCACAATTACCTGATTACGCATTTTTTAATATCAACTACCGTTTAGCCACCTTACAAGGTGCTAACAGATGGCCCACACAATTAAATGATGTTAATGCAGCTTACCAATTCTTAAAAAATAAGTTCAACGAATATCAAGTGAATGGCGATAAAACAATCGTATTAGGCGCTAGTGCTGGTGCGCAACTTGCATTGATGCAAGCCTATCAGAATAATAGTGATAATAAAATTAAAGTTGTGGTTGACCTTTTCGGGCCAACAGATTTAACCGACTTGTACAACAACCCGCCCGACCCACAATACCCTAACCTGCTACAAATTTTCATGAGTGGTACACCTACGAGCAATACAGCCAATTATAACAGTGCTAGCCCCATACGCTTCGTGAACAATCAAGTACCGCCAACCATAATTTTTCATGGCACCAACGATAATGTAGTACCTATCAGACAAAGCGATAGCCTACATGCTAGGTTGCAAAGAGCAAATGTTATTACGCAGTACACTAGATACAATGGCGAAGCGCATGGCTGGAGCGGTAATAACCTCGTAGACACATATAACAAAAGTGTAGCATTTATAAAACAATACAACCCGTAACACATGCAAGTGCATTGGCGTATTACACCGTTTCATGAATTATCTTCTAAAGTACTATACGATATTTTACAACTACGAAGTGAGGTATTTGTAGTAGAACAAAACTGTGTGTACCTAGATGCCGATGGTAAAGATGAACATGCGCTACATTTATATGGATTGCTGGATACAACTATTGTAGCATATGCCCGACTTTTACCGCAAGGTATTTCATACGATAACTATTGTTCTATTGGCAGGGTGGTAAGTAATCTTAAGTATCGTAAACATGGTTTTGGTAAGCAGTTAATGCACGCTGCAATTCAGGCTTGTAACACGCACTTTCAACATATACCAATCAAAATTGGAGCACAACAATACCTACAACACTTCTATGAAAGCTTTGGCTTTGTAGTAGCAAGCGATATGTATTTAGAAGATGGCATACCACATATAACAATGGTGCTCCATTAGTAGAGCACCATTGCAGTATATATCCTTACGGTAAATGTTACTTTCGCTTGGCCAGCGCTAACTCTGTTTTTAAAAATCGGGCTGTGTGGCTTTCTGTAATACCTGCCATGGCTTCTGGGGTTCCTTCAAATAAAATTTTTCCACCGCCATCGCCACCTTCTGGCCCTAAATCAATAATATGATCAGCCACTTTAATTACATCTAAGTTGTGTTCAATTACCAAAACTGTATTACCTCTATCTACTAATTTCTGAAGCACATCTAATAATAACTTTATGTCTTGAAAATGCAAGCCTGTGGTAGGTTCATCAAGAATATAAAAAGTTTTACCAGTATCACGCTTACCCAGTTCGGTACTCAACTTAACACGTTGTGCCTCACCACCTGATAATGTTGTAGCACTTTGCCCAAGCGTTATATAGCCCAAACCAACATCTTGCAAAACTTTTATCTTACGATACAAATAATGTACGGGTTGAAAAAAATCACAGGCTTCATCTACACTCATATTCAATACGTCGCTAATACTTTTACCCTTATATCTAATCTCTAATGTTTCGCGGTTATAACGCTTACCATTACACTTTTCACAAGGCACATACACATCTGGCAAAAAATTCATTTCAATTACACGCATACCGCCACCTTCACAAACGTCGCATCGGCCACCTTTCACATTAAATGAAAAACGACCAGCATTGTATCCTCTAATTTTAGCTTCGGGCACACTTGCAAAAAGTGTTCGTATTTCAGTGAAAAAACCGCAGTATGTAGCCGGATTACTACGAGGTGTTCTTCCAATAGGACTTTGATCTATTTCGATAACCTTATCAATGTTCTCTAGTCCTTTAACAGCTTTAAACGGCATACTAGGCATTCTACTTCCAAAGGCATGCTTACTTAAAATAGGATACAGTGTTTCATTGATAAGTGTGCTTTTACCACTACCGCTAACACCGCTTACAACAATTAGTTTTCCTAATGGAAATTTCACATCTACACCTTTCAAATTATTTCCAACAACACCCTTTAATTCAACGAACTTTCCACTTCCTTTTCTACGTTCTAAAGGCACTTCAATCATTTTTTTACCGCTCAAAAACTGAGCGGTTTCACTGTTCGACTTTAGTACCTCATCTGGTGTTCCAATAGCCACAATATTACCACCATGCCGCCCTGCTTTTGGTCCAATATCCACCAACACATCGCTAGCCATCATAATATCTTTATCATGCTCTACCACTAACACACTATTACCAATATCACGTAAGTTTTGTAAAGCTTTAATCAGTCGTTCATTATCGCGTTGATGTAATCCAATAGAGGGCTCATCTAGTATGTAGGTAATACCTTGCAATTGGCTACCTATTTGTGTTGCTAAGCGTATACGCTGGCTCTCCCCACCACTTAGAGTTTTTGTACCCCGATTTAATGTTAAATAAGTAAGGCCAACATCTACGAGAAACTGTAAGCGTTCTCGAATTTCTTTTAAAACATCTTTTGCAATTACATTTTGCTTATCACTCAAGCGCTTCTCAATTCCAGCAAACCAAAATGCTAGCTTGCTTAAATTCATAGCACTTAATTCCGATATGTTTTTTTCATCAATTTTAAACCACAAGCTTTCTTGTTTTAAACGAGCACCATTACAAGTAGTACAAGTTTGTAATTGCATAAACTTCTCACTCCACTCACGTACAGCATCGCTTGTTCCGCTACCTGCGAACCATCGTTTAAGCATCGGAACAATACCTTCAAACTCACCTTCATACCAGTCTTTAGCAGGTAGATTATCAAAATCTAACACTGATTCTGCACTATTGTTTTGCCCATATAATAGTAAGTTAATTACTTCTTTAGAGAGGCTACTAATAGGTACGTTTGTTTTAAACTTATGCTTCCTTGCAAGTTGTTGTACTTGTTTAAAAATATAGACATCTCTCGCCTCACCTAATGGAGCAATACCACCTTCATCAATTGTTTTAGAGCTATCCGGTATAATGGCATCCATATCTACCGCATATACAGTACCTAAGCCTTTACAAGTTGTACATGCACCATATGGCGAATTAAAAGAAAAGCTATTGGGGTTAGGCTCTTCATAAGAAATACCAGTTGTTTCACACATAAGCTGTTTGCTGTATTGCACCACCGCATCGCTATTGTTTAACAACACAAACATTAAGTCTTTACCAAGTTTCAAACACTGTTGCACACTTTGGCTGATTCGCACTTTAAATTCATCGCTTACCAGTAAGCGATCTACCACTACTTCAATATCATGAATTTTATACCGATCAAGTTGCATTTTAAGTGTTATATCTTTCACCTCACCATCAACACGTACTTTTACGAAACCACGTTTTCTTATATCTTCAAACAGCTCTCTGTAATGGCCTTTTCTACCACGAACTAACGGTGCTAATAGGCTTATTTTATGGCCATTAAAGCGTTGAAAAATATTAGCAACAATTTCTTCTTCACTAAACTTCACCATTTTCTTACCTGTATTATAGCTGTAAGCCTCCCCAATACGAGCATACAACAAACGCAAGAAATCATAAATCTCAGTGATAGTTCCAACTGTAGAACGAGGGTTCTTATTGGTAGTTTTCTGTTCTATCGAAATCACAGGAGAAAGCCCTGTAATTCTATCTACATCGGGCCGCTCCATATCTCCCATAAACTGGCGAGCATAAGCACTAAAACTTTCCATATAACGGCGTTGACCCTCGTTATAAATAGTATCAAAGGCCAACGAACTCTTTCCACTTCCACTCACACCTGTGAATACCACTAGTTTATTCTTTGGTACTTGTAACGAAATATTTTTAAGGTTATGTTCCCTTGCACCCAGTACTTCAATTACTTCTTGTGGTAGTTCTTGCGTAGTTACTTTTTTCTTCGCCATAAAATTTTGCAATGAGCAAATGTATCAACAAGCAAGCTTGCAAATAGTTATGGTTTTTACCTTACGGTAAATGCACACCACGAAAAAAATTTTGTAGTTACAAAAAGGCTTCTACTTTTGTACTAGTTCTTTACATCACTTATCAAGAAAGACAGAGGGAAATGGCCCAAAGAAGTCTTGGCAACCCTTACAGTGTACGCCGCTGTAAGAAGGTGCAAACTCCAACCCAATAATAGGGAAAGATAAGTCAGCGTATCAGTTTAGATTTCATGATATCATCATACTAAGCTCATCCTGACTTTTCGGATGAGCTTTTTTGTTGCCCCTATCTCATGCTTTTACGTAAGTGCTGTAACAACACTGTATACACAAAACATTTTCATCTCACTTAAAAACAATTACGATGAAGCTATCTCTAACAACACTTACAACTTACGCAACAACACACAACGCACTCCTAATGCATTATTGCTGTTGTTAAACACCCTTTTCAGGTAACGACTTAACAAATGTTTCACATCAAAAAAGGATGAATGGCTCAGATATCCCATTTTTATCCTACTAAATTTGTAGAGTAATGAAAAATATTTATACATATTATCAAGTACATTGTTGTATTAAGCCGTAACGCCTGTGTTGCAGGCATTACGGCAGCTAACGAACCTTCATACACCGTTTTCATTCACCACCAATTTATATTCTTCATTTCCCGTAAGGGACAAATCAAAGTACATTTTATGAGCAAGCAACCTCGCTTCGAAACATTACAACTACATGCTGGTCAGCAGATCGATCCAACCACTAAAAGCCGTGCTGTACCCATTTATCAAACCACTTCTTATGCATTTGACAATGCAGAGCATGCCGCCAACTTATTTGGTTTGAAAGCTTTTGGCAACATCTACACACGTATCATGAACCCAACAACCGATGTGTTTGAACAACGTATTGCAGCGCTAGAAGGTGGTGTGGCTGCAGTAGCAACAGGTAGCGGCCAAGCAGCACAATTCTTAGCACTCACCAACATTTTGCAAGCAGGCGATAACTTCATTAGCACTTCATATTTGTATGGCGGAACCTATAACCAGTTTAAGGTTAGTTTTAAAAAACTTGGCATTGAAGCTCGCTTTGCCAATGGCGATGATGTTGAAAGCTTTGTGCCGCTTATCGATAAAAACACGAAAGCCATTTACTTAGAAACAATCGGTAATCCACGTTTAAACATCCCTGATTTTGAAAAATTTGCAGCACTAGCCCGCGAATACGATTTGCCATTAATAGTAGACAATACGTTTGGTGCAGGCGGCTATTTATTCCGACCATTAGAGCATGGCGCAAACATTGTTGTAGAGAGTGCAACTAAATGGATTGGTGGCCATGGAACCACCATCGGCGGTGTAATTATTGATGGCGGTAATTACAACTGGGGCAATGGCAAGTTCCCACAATTCACTGAGCCAAGCGAAGGCTATCACGGACTTAAGTTTTGGGAGGTATTTGGCGAGGGCAACCCATTAGGCTTACCGAATATTGCCTTTGCTATTAGAGCACGTGTTGAAGGCTTGAGAGACTATGGCACATCGCAAAGTCCGTTCAATTCATTCTTGTTATTACAAGGTTTAGAAACACTAAGCTTGCGGGTACAACGCCATGTAGATAATGCCTTAGCCCTTGCAACATGGTTAGAAACACACCCCGCAGTAGAATATGTACTCTATCCAGGATTAAAGAGCAACGCTTATCATACGTTAGCTAGCAAATACTTACAAAACGGTTATGGCGGCGTGTTACAATTTGGCATTAAAGGAGGCAAGCAAAACGCAGCTAAATTTATAGATAGCCTAAAACTAGTGAGCCACCTCGCCAATGTTGGCGATGCTAAAACATTGGCCATACACCCAGCTAGCACTACACACGAACAATTAAACGAAGCAGAACAAATTGCCAGTGGTGTTCAACCAAATCAAATTCGTGTGAGTGTTGGCATTGAACACATCGAAGATATTAAAGCAGATTTTGAACAAGCTTTTGAAGCAGTGCTCACACCTGCATTAACAGCATAACATTTACCGAAAGGTAATACCACTATTGCGCTGCCGCTTTGCGGCAGCGCTAACAAAAGTTGCAAGCATGCAAGCCAGTATAAACACATATCAACTACCTGAACCATTCACTACCACATTCGGCACTATTGTTCCTAATGTGAGTATTACCTACCACACTTGGGGCTCGCCGAAAAACCCAGTTGTATGGATTTTTCATGCCCTTACGGCAAATAGTAATGCGGCAGATTGGTGGAGTGGCTTAGTGGGTAACAACAAACTATTTAACCCATCAAAATATTTTATTATTTGTGCGAATATGCCAGGCAGTTGCTATGGAAGTATTTCGCCCCTTACGGTAAATGATGATACAGGCCAACCTTACTATCATACATTCCCATTATTTACAACTAGAGATATGATTCGTTGTTATCAACAATTAGCCAACCACTTAGGTATCGCTAAAATTTGGGTGGGTATTGGAGGCAGTATGGGCGGGCAGCAGTTATTAGAATGGGCCATTGAAAACCCTTCTTTTTTTGAACACATCATTCCTATTGCCACCAATGCAAAACATAGCGCTTGGGGCCAAGCTTTTAATGCCTCGCAACGTTGGTGTATTGAACAAGATACTACTTGACTTACACCGAACGAAAACGCCGGAAGCAATGGTATGCAAATAGCAAGAAGCATTGCATTACTATCGTACCGCTCTTATGAAACGTATCAGGCCACACAAAGTGGTATAGCACAACATTTACCGCAAGGTGTACCCACATTCAAAGCAGCTACCTACCAACATTATCAAGGCGAAAAGTTAGCAAAGCGTTTTAATGCTTACAGTTATTACTTTTTAACATTAAGTATGGATACGCATGATGTAGGTAGAGATCGTAATAATGTTGAAAATGCCCTACAACAAATTACAGCTAAAACATTAATTATTAGCATTAGCAGCGATATGTTATTTCCAATGCAAGAACAATTGTTTTTACAACAACACATTAAAGGCGCTGCTTTTGTTAGCATCAACAGCTTGTACGGGCACGATGGATTTTTACTTGAATTTGCAAAAATGCACAATTACATCGCTTCATTCTTGCAAGTAACACCATACAATATTTTAAAACCCAAAGCTGCATCTGCTGTAGCTTAAACATAATTTATATGTCGCAACAACATGCCCTTCGTATCGGACTCTTTGGATTTGGTGTAGTAGGTGAAGGATTATATAAGGTGTTACAACAAACGCCTTCACTGAAAGCAAGCATAGAAAAGGTTTGTATTAAAAATGCCGATAAGCCACGTAATGCACCGGCTTACCTATTTACAACCGAAAAGAACGAAATATTACATAATAATAATATCAATGTAATCGTAGAAGTTATTGATGATGCAGATGCCGCTTTTCAAATTGTTTCGGCTGCATTGCGTAACGGCAAAGCGGTAGTAAGTGCTAGCAAAAAAATGCTTTCAGAACACTTACCCGAAATATTAGCGCTTCAACAAGAAACAGGGTTGCCATTGCTCTACGAAGGAGCAGCTTGCGCTTCAATACCAGTTATCAGAAATTTAGAAGAGTATTACGATAACGATTTGCTGCAAAGCATACAAGCCATTGTAAATGGTAGTACCAACTACATCCTAACAAAAATGTTCGCCGAAAAACTAAGCTTTAAAGAAGCATTGTTACAAGCGCAACAATTAGGCTTTGCAGAAAGCAACCCTACGCTAGATATTGAAGGCTACGATGCAGTTAATAAATGGACCTTGCTTTTAAACCATGCATATGGCATCGTAGAACATCCTAATAACTTAGTATTTAACGGTATTCAACAAATCAATAGTTACGATGCATCTGTTGCAAAAGAAAGAGGTGTACAAATTAAGCTTGTAGCACAGGCAGCAAAACTCAATAACGGAACAATAGCCGCATTTGTACTACCACAGTGGGTAGCTACTACACACCCATTATCGTTTGTACAACATGAGTATAATGGTGTGGTTATTGAAAGTAGCCTAGCCGATCAACAATTTTTTTATGGCAAAGGTGCGGGCAGCTTTCCTACTGCTTCGGCAGTTTTAAGCGATATTGCTGCATTACGTTATCAATATCGGTACGAATACAAGAAGCTTTTGCAACAAACTCCAGCAAGGCTTGGCAGCGATTTTCACTTGCGAGTGTATGTTCGCTTTAATGAAGCTAGTGTAATTCCTAAATCAGATTTCACTACTATAGAAGAATGGCACAGTGGCCAACAGCAACAGTATTTTATTGGTGTTATTGCTTTTAGTAAGCTACAAAATAGCCTTTGGTGGAAGCAGCCCGATGTAGCTTTAATTGCCACATCAGACCCTATTGTACAAGATGTTGCACTTAAAAATTTACAAAAGAAAAGCTTAGCGTTAGCAGGTGTAGCAGTGGCCTAGTGCCGCTGCTGCTCTTGTAGCTGACGCATCCGTTTGGCATCTTGCAAGAAATCACTTGCAAAAATGAACTGATTTAAAAGCTTATTATCGCTATAGATAATTTCGTGATTACTACCCTCCCATTCTTTTTGTCCCTGATGGAAGTACATAATATGATCACCAATTTCCATCACACTATTCATGTCGTGCGTTACTACAATCGTAGTGGTGTTAAACTCTTCGGTGATACTACGAATCAACTTATCAATTACTAAACTTGTTTGTGGATCTAAGCCACTATTAGGCTCATCGCAAAAAAGATATTTTGGATTTAGCACAATGGCTCTCGCAATACCAACACGCTTTTTCATACCACCACTGATTTCAGCAGGATATTTTTTGTGTGCATCTTTAAGGTTCACTTTGTCGAGCACTTCGTTCACACGATCGCGTTTTTGCTTGATGGATAATTTTTGAGCAAACATTTCGAGCGGGAACATTACGTTTTGCTCTACCGTCATACTATCGAACAAAGCCGACCCTTGAAATAGCATACCAATTTGTTGACGCAGCTCTTTCCGATCATCTTCCGACATTTGCAACATACTTTTACCATCATATAGTACATCGCCACCTGCATCTGGGGCAAATAAGCCCACCATAATTTTCGTCATCACACTTTTGCCGCTACCACTTGCACCAATAATTAAATTACACTTACCAGGCTCCATAGTAGCATCTATGCCCTTCAGCACCTGCTTATCCCCAAAAGTTTTGCTAACGTTACGTAACTCAATCATACTTACGAAAGTACTTCAGTACGGCATACAAACATTTACCGTAAGGTAATTATTAGCCTTACGGCAAATGACTTACGCAGGCGGCACCACTTACGTGTAAAATTTACCGCAAGAAGAAAGGCAACTGCATCACCAATTGCTATCTTCGCCCACTATGAGTAAAGAGGTAGTATTAAGCGGTATTAGACCTACGGGTTTCTTGCACTTAGGTAATTATTTTGGCGCTATGCGTAACTACGTTCGCATGCAAAACGATTATGAATGTTATTTTTTTGTAGCCGATTGGCATAGTTTAACCACCCACCCCGATACCAAAACCTTACAACAAAGTGTTTTGAGAGTGGTTGCTGAAAATATTGCCTGCGGCCTCGACCCTGAAAAGGCTGCCTTTTATGTACAGAGTAGTGTACCTGAAATTTCGGAATTGTACTTGTATTTAAATATGCTTGCTTACAAAGGAGAACTTGAAAAAACCACCACGTTTAAAGATAAGGTTCGCTTACAACCTGAAAATGTGAATGCGGGCTTACTCACCTATCCGGTATTACAAGCTGCTGATATTTTAATACATAGAGCCGTTAAAGTACCTGTTGGGAAAGATCAAGAACAGCACTTAGAAATGGCAAGAAACTTTGCAGAGCGTTTTAATTATCGTTATGGCAATGTATTTCCATCGCCGCAGGCATTTAACTATGGTAGCGAATTGGTAAAAGTGATGAGTTTAGATGGTAATGGTAAAATGAGTAAGAGTGAAAACCAAATGGCTACGTTATACCTTGCCGATACAGATGAAGACATCCGTAAAAAAATTATGAAGGCCAAAACTGATAGCGGTCCAACAGAACCTAACAGTATTAAACCAGATTATATTCAGAACTTATTCACTCTAATGGGGCTAGTAAGTAATGCCGATACGGTAGCCCATTTTGAACAGCAATTCAACCAATGTACCGTTCGCTATGGTGATATGAAAAAGCAATTGGCAGAAGATATGGTACAGTTTATTGCTCCTATTAGAGAAAAAGCTGCCGCCCTGCAAAACGATACCAAGCAATTGAAAGCAATCATTGAACATGGCGCTGCTAAAGCTCGGGTAAGTGCACAACAAACTTTGCAGCTTGTACGTGATGCAGTAGGTGTAAATTATCTGTAACATTGTAACCTTTCGCAAAAAACTGAAAACCACAGGTTTTGAAACAGCAGAGAAAACCAAAACATATTGCAGTAGCTGGTAACATTGGTGCCGGCAAAACAACGCTTACTGAAATGTTAAGTAAGCATTACAAATGGATTCCGCAGTTTGAAGATGTTGATCACAACCCTTACCTCAATGATTTTTATGAGGATATGCCACGTTGGAGTTTTAACCTTCAAATTTATTTTTTGAATAGCCGCTTAAACCAACTGCTCGAAATACAGCGCGGCACTGAAACGGTTATTCAAGATCGTACGATTTATGAAGACGCCAACATTTTTGCCCCGAACCTGCATGAAATGGGGTTGATGACGAAGCGTGATTTTGAAAACTACTATCAGTTTTTTCAAACATTGAAGTCGATGGTACAACCTCCTGATTTGATGATTTATTTAAAGGCTTCTGTACCAACTTTAGTTGGACAAATTCAAAAGCGTGGCCGTGAATATGAAGAAAACATCAGGCTCGATTATTTGAAGAAATTAAACGAGTTGTACAATAAATGGATTGATAACTATACAGAAGGCCCAATTTTGGTGATTGATGTAGACAAAAATAAATTTGGCGAAAGAGAGGAAGATTTTGGTGAAATTATCACGAAAATTGATGGTAGCCTGTTCGGACTTTTTTAGAAAACATATCTGTTATATACGCATAATAAAGGCTCGCCGTTGGCGAGCCTTTATTATGCGTACTACATTTACGTAAGTGTACTTGCGTAAATGATTATGCTTGTTCATCGGCATTTCTAAACACTACAATATTGTCAAACACATCTACCAAAACGGGATGTGCTTTATCGATAGCGCCACTCAAAATTTTCTTACTCAAAGCATTCACAATTTCTTTTTGTATCAATCGCTTTAGCGGACGTGCACCAAACTGCATATCAAAGCCATGCTCTGCAAGAAAATCGTAGAGGTAGTCGCTGAATTGCAACTGAATACCATTTTTTTGTACCAACTGTTGCAACGCTTGTAGCTGAATACGAATGATTGCTTTGATATTACTTTTTAGTAATGGGTGAAACATAATGATTTCATCCACACGATTTAAAAACTCTGGTCGTACTGTTTGCTTCAACAGTTCCATTACTTGTTGCTTTGCATGATCTGCCGCTTCTTCTACCGCTCTTGGTGGCACACGTTCAAAAGTTTCTTGAATAATGTGGCTACCTAAGTTGCTGGTCATGATGATGATGGTGTTGCGGAAGTCCACCGTGCGTCCCTGGGAGTCGGTGAGGCGCCCGTCGTCGAGGATCTGCAGCAGGATGTTGAAGACGTCGGGGTGGGCCTTCTC
>DMPB01000047.1 GCA_003456175.1 Chitinophagaceae bacterium
TTACCGTAAGGCAATAAAAAACCCTGCCAGATTATATCTAACAGGGTATTATGAGCAAGCAACCGATCCCAAATTTGTAGCGTTAACTCTTTGTGTTATCAAATCGTTAACAAGGTAAAAGTATAGGGTTCTAAGAAAACAAACAAATGTTCGTAAAATTTTTTTTCTCCTTACGGTAAATTTTCGCTTTTGGTATATGCCAAGCCTTATTAGCAACTACTTTTGCCATCCCAAATTACAAAGCAGTTATGTATACCATCCACGTTAATTTCGAACAGAAAGGATTAGCCCCAGTTACACTTACCAATATTGCCCCAGATCAGAGCTTACTAGAAGTAATGCTCGATAACAACATTGAACTACACCATAACTGCGGTGCAGTTTGTGCTTGTAGTACTTGCCACCTTTATGTGAACCAAGGTGAAGAGCATATCGAAGAACTTAGCGACCGCGAGGAAGATTTTATTGACCGTGCGGTGAACCCACGCATCAACAGTCGCCTAGGTTGCCAGTGTGTATTACTTAACGGTAGCGGCGAAATAAGTGTTACCCTACCCGACCAAACACAATTTTTAGGAGAATAGTACTTACGTAAATTACTACCACTCAATCATCAAATAAACAAAATATCATGTACGAACCACCAATATATTGGAACGATTACGAAGACATTGCTTTAAAGTTATACGAAAAGTTCGGCGATGATTTCACCGAATCAAAAATTTATCGCGTTCGCTTCACCGATTTGTTGGAGTGGGTGTTAACCTTACCTAACTTCGAAGGCAAGCGTGAAGAATGTAACGAAGGGCACTTAGAGATGATTCAAAGTTCTTGGGTGTACGAATGGAGAGATAACCAAAAGTAACCTTTCGAGCAGCTAACCTAACACCAAAAACCAATAACCATGAACATTTTACCAGCTTTTGCCGGTATCAAATGCTTTGTATTTGATGTAGACGGCGTTCTTACCGATGGTAGTTTATACCTCATTGGTAATGGCATTATGGCCCGCCGCATGAACATTAAAGATGGTTATGCCTTGCAATTAGCCATTAAACAAGGCTATCATATACTGGTAATTTCTGGAGGCGATAGTGTAGAAGTAAAAGACAGATTACGCAAACTTGGGGTGAATGAAGTGTACATGAAAGTAAGTGATAAGGTATCTGTTTTAACAGAGTGCCTCAAAAAACTAAATGTAACAAAAGAGCAAGTACTCTTCATGGGCGACGATATACCCGACTATGCCGCCATGCAAATTGCAGGCCTACACTGCTGCCCTGCCGATGCAAGTGAAGATATTAAACAAATTGCACACTATGTATCGCCAAAAGTAGGCGGAATGGGTTGTGTTAGAGATGTTATTGAAAAAGTGCTTAAGCTTAACCAACATTGGCCACTCGATACCAATATTCAGGCTCGTTAATTTTTAAATCCGTCCATTGAAACATTTAAAAGCTTTTCTGCAACTCATCCGATGGCCCAACTTAGTGTTCATCGTAATTGCACAAGGATTGTTTCAATGGGCGGTTATTTTGCCCGTATACGAACATGCCCAAGTACCCGCTAATCTTGCTGGGGCAAATCTTCGGTGGCTCATGCTGGCAAGTGTTTGTATTGCAGCAGCAGGTAATATTATCAACGATTATTTCGATTTAAATATTGATAGAGTTAACAAACCTGAAAAGGTTGTTATTGATAAGTTTGTACGCCGCAGTTGGGCTATTATTTGGCATTTGCTACTCAGTGGCATAGGTATTGGTATCAGCTTTTATTTAGACACAACCTCCTCCATAGCGCTATTAGGTTGGGCCAATACCATGTGTGTAGTATTACTTTTTGTGTACTCTATTACCCTTAAGAAAAAGCTACTCATTGGTAACATAGTAATATCATTACTTACAGCTTGGGTAATACTAGTCGTTCCCTTTGCAGAAAGCAGCCAGCTATTACGTCAATCGGCTTTAGATGTTCAAAAAATAACACGACTATCGCTATTATATGGCGCTTTCGCTTTCATCATTTCTCTCATACGAGAAGTAGTAAAAGATATTGAAGATATTGATGGCGACCGCCGCTATGGTTGTAAAACCATGCCTATTGTTTGGGGCATACAAGCAAGCAAAATATTCACAGCTACTTGGTTAGTAATGCTTATTACCACACTCATAGCAGTACAACTGTACGTACTAACATTCGGTTGGTGGCTAAGTGCATTGTACTGTGTGGTAGCCATTATTATACCTTGTCTTCAAAGCCTGATGCAACTCAAACGAGCCTTTTCACCGAACGATTTTCACGCATTAAGTTCACGTATAAAACTAGTGATGCTCACAGGTATTCTGAGCATGATGTTCTTTCGCTGGTACGTGAGCGATGTACTCTTCATGTAACTACTATTTGTTAGTTACCAGCCCATGGCGAACCAAAAATACCCACAGCCAGCTCTGCCCATATCAGCACTAACATCAATAGTACAAGCCCAATCCACAACCATTTTAGCGGTGAAGCTTTTACCTTACGGTAAATGAATTCGCATGCCATCCCTGTAATAAATAGCAAGCTACCTGCAATCACAAAATCTGAAATACTCCAATTAACCTCCTTTGTTAATTGCATAGCCACTAAGGGTACTGCTAATAACAGCAATACAATAGCAGCTAACCAACCAAGTCTTTTAAAACTTATCATAGTTGTATGTTTCATGAGGCACAAATTTAAAAGCGCTTTGAATTTCAAAGTACAAAAGAGCAAATTATTCGGTAAAAAAGCAATTACACTTGCCAACCATGTAAAACCTTACGGTAAATGCTGGCACCGATGTTTCATTTACCGTAAGGTATATGTATAAAAAATGGGGCGGCCTTCGGCCGCCCCATACATTCAACTATATTCATCGCTAGGCCAAATCAAAACGATCTAGGTTCATTACCTTGCTCCAAGCAGCCACAAAATCGTGTACAAACTGCTCTTTACCATCTTCACAAGCATATACTTCGGCAATAGCACGAAGCTCTGTGTTTGAACCAAAAATTAAATCGGCACGTGTGGCAGTCCACTTAACAGCGCCTGTTGCTCTATCGCTACCAATAAAGCCTTGTTGCACGCTATCAGCAGCTTTCCAAGTAGTACCAAAATCAAGCAAATTCACAAAGAAATCGTTGGTTAGTAAGCCGGGCTTATCGGTAAATACGCCATGCTTAGAACCATCGTAATTGGCATCGAGTGCACGCAAGCCACCAACTAAAACCGTCATTTCAGGTGCAGTAAGTGTGAGTAGTTGTGCCTTGTCTATCAATAGCTCTTCTGAACTTGCGGTAGCTCTTCTGCTTAAATAGTTACGGAAACCATCGGCAATAGGCTCTAATACTGCGAAGGATTCCACATCAGTTTGAGCTTCGCTAGCATCGGTACGACCAGGTGTGAAGGGAACAGTAATGTTATGACCTGCATCTTTCGCTGCTTTTTCAATTGCTGCGGCACCGCCTAACACAATAATATCAGCCAAAGAAACTGCTTTACCATTGGTTTGTGCTGCATTAAATGCTTGTTGTACACCTTCTAATGCACTCAAAACTTTTGCCAACCGAGCAGGGTTATTGGCTTCCCAATATTTCTGTGGAGCTAAACGAATACGAGCTCCATTGGCACCACCACGCTTATCAGAACCTCTAAAGGTTGATGCAGAAGCCCAAGCTGTAGCTACTAATTCGCCTACGGTTAAACCTGTAGCTAAAATTTGAGCTTTTAAGCTTGTAATATCATTAGCATCTATTAAAGTATGTGTAACGGCCGGAATAGGATCTTGCCAAATTAACTCCTCGTTTGGCACTTCAGGACCTAAGTAGCGACCACGTGGACCCATATCGCGGTGGGTTAACTTAAACCAAGCACGTGCGAAAGCATCTGCAAAAGCATCAGGGTTTTCGTAAAAATGACGTGATACTTTTTCATATGCAGGATCGAAACGCAATGCTAAATCGGTAGTTAACATCATCGGCTGATGACGCTTACTGGCATCATGTGCATCGGGCACAGTACCTTCACCTGCATTGCCTTTTGGCTTCCACTGATGTGCACCGGCAGGGCTTTTTGTAAGTTCCCACTCGTATTCGAACAAATGCTTGAAATAATCGTGGCTCCATTGTGCTGGTGTGGTAGTCCAAGCACCTTCTAAACCACTCGTAATCGTATCTTCAGAATGACCTTTACCGAAAGTGTTTTTCCAACCTGTGCTCTGCTCTTCAATACTTGCACCGGCAGGCTCTGCACCTACATATTTGCTTGGGTCGGCAGCACCGTGGGTTTTACCGAAAGTGTGACCACCAGCAATCAATGCTACTGTTTCCTCATCGTTCATTGCCATACGGCCAAATGTTTCACGAATATCACGAGCAGAAGCAATTGGATCAGGATTACCATTAGGTCCTTCTGGATTCACATAGATTAAACCCATTTGAACAGCAGCTAATGGATTTTCTAGTTCACGGTCGCCTGTGTAACGGTTATCGCCCAACCATTCTTTTTCAGAACCCCAGTATACATCTTCTTCTGGCTCCCAAACATCTTCACGGCCACCAGCAAAACCAAATGTTTTGAAACCCATTGTTTCGAGGGCTACGTTACCAGCAAGTATCATTAAATCGGCCCAAGAAAGCTTTTTACCATATTTTCTTTTAATAGGCCATAACAACAAACGAGCCTTATCTAAATTGGCATTATCAGGCCAGCTATTCAACGGTGCAAAACGCTGTGTACCTGTGCCAGCGCCACCACGACCATCAGAAATACGGTATGTACCCGCACTATGCCAAGCCATACGAATCATAAATGGACCATAATGACCATAATCGGCAGGCCACCAATCTTGCGAAGTAGTCATTAACGCTGCCAAATCTTTCTTAACAGCATCGTAATCTAAACTTTTGAAA
>DMPB01000156.1:0-3122 GCA_003456175.1 Chitinophagaceae bacterium
AAGTAGCTTCCCAACCTTGCGGTAAATCTGTGGCTGTACATACCCAAGCTGCAAAAACAAATGGCAATCCTGAATATGCAATCCAATGCTCGGCCAAATCGTACACATAAGGATAGTGTTGTAACGCCGTTAAAGCTCTATCGCCAATAATAACACCTGCGGTAGTACCATCTATAGCCTCAATAAAATGTTCATTGGCAGCAACGAGTTGTACATCTTTTTGCCAGTAATGGCGTAGTAACACCCTGCATAAATTAATACTACTTCGGCTTTGATAATCGAGTAGGATAGTGGTTACTTGCTCAATAGGCACCTTACTAAATAAACATACACTTGCTACTGCCTGTGTTGCACCAATACAGAAATCAGTAATCAATGTATAGTTGTTTAACTGTGGTAAAATAGCCACCGGCACTAAACCAACATGTGCTTTGCCACTGAGTAAATCTTGTGCAATTTTCGAGGGATAGCCTTCATGAATTACGGTATTAGCTAGTAACGCTTCGCTACGTTTAACACCGTAGAGTAGAGGTTTGGTATTAAGATAACTTACTGCTGCTACTTGTACTTGCTTCAATTGATGTTATTTTGCACCTGCAAAGGAAAGCAATTTCAATAGTCAAATATTTACCGTAAGGTAAGAACTATTGTTTTGATTGTTTTTAAAAAGCACATTTTCGCATTTCAAAATCAATAGCAAGTGTCGTTAACTTCTTTAGCTGCAATTTCTCCAATCGATGGTCGTTACAGACAACAAGTAAGTGCTTTAGAGGCTTATTTTTCTGAACAGGCTCTAATGCATTATCGGGTTTGGGTAGAAGTAGAGTACTTGATTTTTCTATCTGACAAAAAGTTCTGTACGCTCAGTACTAGTGCTAAAAAGGCCTTACGGCAAATGGTACAGCATTTCAGTGCCGATGATGCTGCTGCTATTAAAGCTATTGAAGCAACTACCAACCACGATGTAAAAGCGGTGGAATATTTTATTAAGCAAAAAATTGAGCAGACCGATAGCGCCAATGCGAAAGAATTTATTCACTTTGGTTTAACCAGTCAAGATGTGAATAACACTGCCATTCCAATGGCTTGGCGTGATGCTATAGCACAAGTATACATGCCAATACTTACAGAAATAGTTACGCATATTTGGCAACTTGGTGAAACATGGTTAGAGGTACCAATGCTGAGCCGTACACACGGGCAGCCTGCAAGTCCGACGCGGCTTGGCAAGGAGCTTTTGGTATTTGTTGAACGCTTACGCGGACAAATTCATTTACTACACCTTGTGCCACATGCAGCTAAGTTTGGTGGCGCTACAGGTAACTTTAATGCTCATGCAGTGGCTTATCCTAACCATAATTGGATAAAACTTGGCAATGAGTTTGTTGAAAAACGTTTAGGCTTACAACGCATGCAATTCACTACGCAAATTGAGCACTACGATAATCTTGCTGCACAGTTAGATGCTATTAAGCGTATTAATAATATTTTGATAGACTTTGCCAGAGATATTTGGACTTACATTAGCTTAGATTATTTCAAACAAAAAACAAAAGCCGGCGAGGTTGGTAGCAGTGCGATGCCGCATAAAGTGAACCCCATTGATTTTGAAAATGCCGAAGGCAACTTAGGCGTTGCAAATGCGTTGTTAGAGCACTTAAGTAGCAAGCTACCCGTTAGCCGCTTACAACGCGATTTAACAGATAGCACTGTATTACGTAACCTAGGTGTGCCTATGGCTCATACCGTATTAGCACTTAAAAGCATACAAAAAGGCTTAGGTAAGTTGGTGCTACATAATAACAAACTACACGACGATTTAGAAGCTAATTGGGCTGTAGTTGCTGAAGCAATACAAACCATATTACGCCGCGAAAATTATCCAAACCCTTACGAGGCGTTGAAAGATTTAACAAGAGGTAAGGCACAGATTGATAAAGCAGCTATTCATAGTTTTATAGATAACCTTGCGGTAAAAGCTACACTGAAAAAAGAACTAAAACGTATTACACCACATAACTACGTGGGTGTGCTAGCAACCATGCCTGCATAAAGTAGTACCTTACTATAAATAAAAAAGCAGTACCATGATTGATAATTTGTGGCACTGCTTTTTTAAGTATGCTGTGTAGAATTAAGATTAATCGTTTTTAGGATTTTGAGATTTTTCAAGTTCATTACTGCTACTATTGGTATCGTAATAGTTCGCATTGATAGCGTAAGTTTTTTGCGATATTTCTCTGATAATATCATCAAGTTCATTAGCAGAACGAATGATAGCCTCTAATAGCTTGGGCAAATCGGGCGTACTAAAATTTTCATACTCTAATAAGTTAACAAGCCCCATCATACGAGAAAGTGGCGCTCTTACCACATGTGATTGTGTCCAAGCGATTTCTTTTAATAACTTGTTATGTGTTTCAATGGTTAATAAGTAACGATTACGTTCTGTGATATCATGGATAATTTGGTGTACTAATTCTCTACCATTTACAGTAATAACGCTTGAAAAAACCTCTACATCATATAACCTGCCATTTGATTTAAAGTGCTTACATTCAAAACGTCCATTGGCTTTTAATAGTATTTCTTCAGAGGACATACTACCTGTAGTAATACAAATTTGTTGAAGATTTTTTCTTAAAAAATCGAGCTTATCCCATCCATAAAAAGTTAGTGCTGCCTGATTTGCATCAATAAATTTACCCGTAAGGGCATCTATCAAATACATGGGCGATGCATTATTCACAAACAAGTTTCTAAACCGCTCTTCACTATCTAAAAGTTGGGTTTGTGCTATTTTAAGATCAGTAATATCTTTTTGTATACCTACAAAATGGGTGAGTTGCTGGTTGCTGTTGTAAATAGGCGACATGGTTAAGTGATTCCAAAACAATGTCCCATCTTTTTTATAATTACGTATTACTACTGAACTGTTGCGACCTTCTTTGATTGCCGCCCTTAGTTCTTGTAATTCAGGTTGGTCTTTATCATCGTTTTGTAAGAAGCGACAGTTTTTGCCAAGTACTTCTTCAATTTCATAGCCTGTAATTTCTCGAAATGCCTTGTTGATGAAAATTAAAGGCATATCGGGCTGACTTACATCGGAGATAGAAACACCT
>DMPB01000156.1:3348-16175 GCA_003456175.1 Chitinophagaceae bacterium
CGGAGATAGAAACACCTACGGAACTAGAATCGATAGCATATTTTAATAAAGCAAGTTGATCTTCGGCAAGCTTACGGCGGGTTATATCGGTATCACTACCTCTATATCCTAATAGTTCGCCGTGTTCATTTAATACGGGCATGCCATTGGTAGACACCCACACATTGCGACCGAATTTATTTACAACCTCATTAACGTAGTTGACAAATGGTTTTTTGTTAGAGAAGTTATGCAAAATATCTTTCATTAAATACGATTTGTTTCCTAAAGGAAACAAATCGTAAAAATGTAGTTTATACTCTAATTCAGATGGGTGGTATCCTAACACTTCTGTAATTACCGGACTTACATACGTGTATAAACCATTTGCATCCACCTCCCAAGCAAAGGTTTTACTTTGAACGGCTAAGTCGTTTAATAGTTGATAGCTTTTTGCTAAAGCAGCTTCTTTTTCTTTTAGGCCAGAAATATCGGTAACCGACATTCTAATAAGCTTTGAGGCTTCATTATCATTATCAATTACTTCATCTCTACTGCATTGAATTTTAACGAATACCTCGCCGTTTTGTGTATTAAGTAAGGCTAACTCTATGCTTTCAGAATGTTCTAAACGATTAAGGGTTTTAAAATGCAGGTAAAAACTATCTTGATAATCGGGATGTATGTATTGGGTAATAGGTGTACCTACAATTAGGTTTTTATTTTTGCCAACCAAGCTTTCAAAAGCATGATTAACATTCACAATTTTTTTATCGTTATCAAATACTACGTAACCTACAGGTGCATCGTAAAATAGGGCTGCAAATTGTTTTTCAGACTTGCTTAAACGATCTTGAATACGAGCAAGTTCGCGATTTTGAAATTCTAATTCTTCTTGATAAATGCTTATTTTCTGAATAATTTCCTAAATCGGTTTGTCTTTCAAAGCATCAACATCAAGCCCAGTCGTATTAAGCACACGAGTGATGAGATCTTGTATGTTATTTGCTTTCGTCATGATTTTGGTTAATAAGGATATTGTTTTAGTAAAATCGAATGTAGTCAATTTAGAACATTAATAACTACGCTAAATGAGCTTCTAATAAAAATCTAAGCTTTTCAGTTTCTATGGGTTTGGTTAAAAAATCGTTCATACCTGCTGCTATACATTTTTCTTTTTCGTCAGAAGTAGCGCCAGCAGTTAGTGCCACAATGGGTGTAGGGGTTACATCATTATTTAAGCATTCTATTTTTCTGATACAAGCAGTAGCTTCTAGTCCGTCCATTTCGGGCATTTGCACATCCATTAAAATACAATTAAAGCGTTGCTTTTTAAAAGCTTCAACGGCTTCAAAACCATTCGCAACACCAACCACTACAGCCGCAGGAAATAAATTTTTAAGTACTGTTGTAATTAACAGCATATTCATTTCTACATCTTCGGCTACCAAAATTACGGGTGCTTGCTTTTCATACTTTTCTTGCATTTTTGAAGTACTACCCAATTGCGATACTTCGGTTTTTAATGAGGTAGCATTTTCAAGCACTTGCAGTAGTTGTGCAAATTTGATGGGCTTAAGTAAGTTGCAATACAGTAACTCATAACTACATAATTCATATAAAGCCTCATCTATTACAACATCGTGTAATACAATGATTGGTATTGGCTTTGTATACAAACTTGCTGTATTGCGAACAAGTTTTTGCACGCCATCTACATCATTACCGTCGTAGTTTAACAAAATCCAGTCGTAATGACTGCCTGATTGTAACATAGTAGCTGCTTCATTTACCGTAAGGCAACTAGTAACATCTACTTGCCAATAATGTAGGTACTGATCTAATACTTCATGAATGCTAGCATCGTTATTAACTAATAATAATTTTTTATGTTGTATGGTACCTTTCGGTAAATGTGTTGCTGTATCGAAAGTAGTAGTAATGGCAAATTGAAACGTTGAACCTATACCATAAGTGCTATCTACTAGGATGTTACTATTCATTTTATGTGCTAACATGTTAGAGATAGCTAAGCCCAACCCTGTACCACCAAACTTGCGTGTAGTACTACTATCGGCTTGCGTGAACGATTGAAATAATTGATTCATTTGTTCTGGCTTAATACCAATTCCTGTATCGCTTACAGCAAAATGGTATACGCCTTCGCTTTGGTTAATGGGTGTGAATATTACTTTTAAAACAACCTCACCATGGTGTGTAAACTTGATGGCGTTGCTTAATAGATTCACTAAAATTTGTTTCAATCGTAAAGGGTCTACAGTGGCAATAGGTGGCATGTTAACTGGTAATTGTATTAACAGTTTCAGCTTTTTATTTGCCGCTTGGTGTTTTAAAGTGTCGGAAGCTTCTTCAACAATTTGTACTATATCTGAAGGTAGGGCTTCTAATATTACTTTACCTGCTTCAATTTTAGAAAAGTCTAGAATATCGTTAATGATAGACAGTAACGATTTGCCTGCAATATGAATATTTTCTACAAACTGTTGTTGCGTTTTGTTAAGTGGCGTATGAAGCAATAAATCTGTAAATCCGATAACACCATTCATGGGTGTTCGAATTTCATGACTCATATTCGCTAAGAATGCCGATTTGAATTTGGTAGCAGCGTATGCTTTTTCACGCTCTTCAACAAGTTTATTTTCAAGTTCTATTCGTTGAAAAATATTCACTAGAATTTGAGCATAAATGCTCATTAAGTTTTTCTCAGTAGGTGTTATTTTATGGTTGTTGGTAACAAAATTAAAACTAACAGAGCCCCAACAATATTCGTTTAAAGTAATGGGTATGCTCAAGTGAAACTTTAAGCCACTTTGTTCAAACAACTGTCGGCCCAAACTATCTGCTGGAAGTTGTGTAGCATTTTCAATGATTAGTACATCACCTTTTAAATGTGCATCAATCCATGGTTGCACTTTATGGAAAGGTATGTGCTGAAAATCTGAAAGTCGAGATACCTCATTTGATTTTGCCCACTCATGGGTAACGCTAAATGTTTCTTCAGCCCAATTGTAACGTTGTACATAAGCACTGTCGCATTCTAAAAAACTGCCAATTTGATTCAATGATTCGTTAATGGCCTCATTTACCATTTCTAATGGCATGTTAATGTATTGAGAAGCAATTTTTGTGAGTATACTTTGCAGTAAAACCTGCTGTGTTAATGCCGTTTCAGCTTCTTTTAGGTTGGTAATATCGTTAGATACACCTAATACCGCAGGTTCTGCAGAACCTAAAAGATTGAAAGGCATTTTAGCAGTTTGAAACCAACCTAAAGAACCATCTTTTCGAAGAATTTGTTCTTCTTTAATCATTATGTTTTCACCAGACTGCAATACTTGCCGATCGCTTGCAAGATATGCTTCGATTTGCTCGGGTGTAGCACCATAGGCTTCATCTGTTTTACCGATAATTTGTTCTGGGGATAACCCAAAAACATCGGCTGCTGCTTGGTTCACTAACACAAACTTACCAGTAGCGTCTCTTGCGTAAATGTAAGATGGCACTAAATCAATAATTTGACGTAATTGCTGCGTCACAAGATGACGTTGATTTTCGGCTTGGGTACGTTTAGTTACATCGTTTAAAGTAACAATATAGCAACCGATAGTTTTAACTGCTGTAATTTCAAAATACTTGAACGTACCATTTTTACAACGTAACCTTATTTCGGGCTCATAATCAGTTGGTGTTACGCTTAATTGCTCTTCGTGCTTTGTAATTTGTTGCCACCAATTTCTAAAATCTTGGCGAGCTATAGCGTCGGGCAGGGTAAGGTGCATCCACTCATCAATATCAGTAATATCGTTGCTCGCGTAACCTGTTATTTGCGTATATCGGAGATTAACTGCTAGAATCTTAAAGTCGTAGTCAATTGTTAGAATACCAATTGCAGAAATATCAAACAATTTTTTATAGTTATTGGCATTAATTTCTGCTTCTTGTTTTGTTTTTTCGAGTGTTAGTTGAACCTCTTTCTGAATAATTTCATTTTGTTTGAAAGCGGTAATATCATTAACGGTTATGAATAGCTCTTTTCGTTGCAGTGATTCATCGAACTGGTAGTGAGCATGTAACGAAACATATACGTGTTTATCTTCTGCAAGTAATACAATTTCAACAGTATCGGTAATGATAGTTTGTGCATGTATTTGCTTTTGGAAATACAAATAAAAGCTATCTTGATACGATGGATGAATAAGTTCTGTTATCTTGATACGTTGTAATGCTTGCTTACTTTTGCCAACAAGCTGTACAAATGCATTATTAGCATTAACAATATTTTTTTCGCTATCAACAATTACATAACCAACGGGTGCATTATAAAATAAACTTGCATACTTAGCTTCTGAAGTAGTAAGTATATTTTGTATGCGAAGCAATTCTTGATTTTGATATTCAAGCTCTTGCTGATAAATGCTAACTGTTTCTATAATTTCTTTGACAGACTTACGCTGTAGCTTTTCAGGAGCAATTCCATTGCTTTTGAGTACATCCTGAATGAGCTTTTTAAGTTCTGTTGCTTTGCTTTGCCTTTCCATGACGCTTTGGGTTGTTGAACAGATACGATATTTTCCAATAGCATCTTCATTTACCGCAAGGTAATACTTACCCCTTCAAAGCGTTTATGATTTTGATCAACAAAAGGTGTAACTTCTATATTGCAAAGTTTTGGTTCCTTACCAAAGATGGTGAGGAAAATCTTGGCATTGCTGTATGGTTTGAGGGTTGATTTGGCCTTTGTAAAAGGATGATCTTTAGCATTCACTTGGCTTTTCTTAGCATTTAACCACTTCCAGCTATCAGATAGGATATTGGTACTTTTTAAACTCTCGGTACTAACGCCTAGGTACGCTGCTACTGCTGCTGATGCATAAAGTACTACGCCATTGATATCGCATATTATTTGAGCTTGTTCAATAGGTAGCGCATCGAGTGTTTTTTGCAAAATATTTTCAATACTTCTACGCTCTGTTTCCATGTTTTTGAGGATACTGATATCGAAAACAGTTCCCATTAACTTTAATGGTTTGCCATCTTTGGTACGTTCTGTTATAGCTCCACGATCGTAATACCATGCATATCCGCCATCTTTACGTTTGATGCGATAATGTGCAATCCATTCAGGTGTTTTACCCATTAAATGGTCTCGCATAATTTGCATGGTATTTTCAAAATCGTCGGGGTGAATTAATTCACATATTTTGTATACATCGTCTGGGAACTCTTCAAGTGTATAGCCTATCATGGTGGCCTTACGAGCATCCATTTTTACCTTGCCGGTGGCATAATCCCATTCCCACCAAGCGAGTTGCCCCATTTCCATGGCATCTTGCAAACGCTTAGAAGTAAGTTCAAGATTTTGCTTTTCAACTTTTAGTTTAGAAATATCTACGAAGGTGAGCAAGATACCTTCGATAGCATTGTTTTCGGTACGATAGGGTAGCGTTCTTACCAAATAACTCTTTCCATTATTAGCAATAAATTCTCGTTCTATCGGCTGCAATGTTTCTGTAACGTAATTAATATCTTCTATCATTTCAGGGTATACATTCACTACAGAAATATGTGCAATAGGGCGGCCTGTATCGCTTGGTAAGATATTAGTAATGCTTGCTACTAAAGGCGTTATTTTTCTAATACACAACTTACTATCAAGATACAAAGCACCAACTTCTGTATTCTTCAATAAGTTATTAATATCATTATTAATCTTTGTGAGTTCTTCTATCTTACTTTGATATTCAGAATTTACGGTAAATAGTTCTTCATTTACGGATTGTAATTCTTCATTGGTGCTTTGCAGTTCTTCGTTGGCAGCAATGAGTTCTTCGTTACTTGATTGCAGCTCTTCGTTGGAAGTTTCTAACTCTTCAACAGTAGCTTGCAAGCTTTCTTTAGTGTATTGTAATTCTTTCTGAAGCTCAATGTAGCGTATAGATTCTTTTTCTACCTGCTCCAACAATAAAGCATTATTGCTTGTATGTTGATGTGCCTCTTCTTCAGATTCTTCTCTGAATGAAATGATGTAAAAAATTTCATTTGAAATAGTTAGCAGCTTTCCTTCAATTACAACTCTTAAACGAATACCCTCTTCGGCTTCAAAAATGGTTTCTAACAGTGTTGCCTTTTTTTCTTTCTTTAGTTTATGTAACTGCGTTCTTACTATTTGCTGCAAGTTTTTATGCAAATGACTAAAAACGTTGTGTGAAAACTTACCCGGTCTGAATGAAATAAATTTATTTACATTATTTACAATGTGAACAATATTATCATGTTCATCGATGATAATCGATGGAGGCGCAAGGGTAGTTAAGAGATTATCTGCTAAATGTTCGAATTTCACCGTACCTAAATCTTGTGGATTTGAGAGTTGAACAGGAGATTTTGATTTTGAAACATACAAAGGTGTTGGCAACGCTTTGCCTAGCGTGGGTTTATAACTTGCCTTTACTTTATAAATTTTCCACTTGGCATCTATGATATCAAAGCCATCACTCATGGCACCGAGTGTTTCACTGCTACCAAGAAACAAAAATCCTTTCGGACTTAAACTATAATGCAGGAACGATAAAATACGGTGCTGCATCTCTGGCTTAATGTAAATGAAGAGGTTCCTACAAATTAGCAAGTCGAGTTTCGAAAACGGTGGGTCTTTTAATAAATTATGGGTAGCAAATACAATGTTTTTACGAATAGCATCATTGATTTGAAAACCATTTTCTCGCTTGTTGAAGTACTTGGTTAAATACATCGGATCAACATCGGCAACAATGCTTTCAGGATAAAAACCAGTACTTGCTTGCTCTAGTGCATATTTATCTACATCTGTAGCGAAAAACTTAATATCGCAATCTAATTCGTTTTGATCGAGATACTCCTGAAAAAGGATAGCTAATGAATATACTTCTTCACCTGTAGAGCATCCTACAGACCAAATACGAATAGGCTTTTTACTTTTAAAATCAATGTTTGGAATTACTTTTTCCTTAATACGAGCAAAGGCCTCTGTATCTCGAAAAAAGCGAGTAACACCAATTAATAATTCGCGGTATAGTGTTTCTTTTTCTTTATTAGATTCATTCAGAAATTTAAGATAATCTTCAAGTGTATCGAAGCGATTAATGCTTACCCTACGCTCTAAACGCCGAACAAGTGTGTTCTCTTTATAGTAAGAAAAATCAATACCACAGTGGTCTCTCAAAATCAATACTACTTTGGTAAGTGCATCAATATTTTTGGTGAGAATATTTTCATTGGTTTTGTTTGCTTGCGTAAATGGGTGTTTCGTATAATTCACCAATGCTTCAGGCATGGCAGCCGGTGGCAATATGAAATCTACCAAACCTGTTGCAATGCAATTACGGGGCATACCATCGAACTTAGCGGTAGTTTCATCTTGTGCCATAATCATACCACCTGCTTCTTTAATAGCCCTTGTTCCTAAAGTACCATCGCTACCAGTACCAGAAAGTACAATACCAATGGCATTTTTACCTTTTTCAACAGCTAACGATCGAAAGAAAACATCGACTGGAAGGTTCAAACTTTTTTTATTGTTCTGCGTATCTAAAAAAAGCTTGTTGTGAAAAATAGAAATATTTTTACGAGGTGGTATGAGGTAAATATTATTCGGTTGCACCTCCATACTTTCTTCAGCAATTTGAATCGGAATTTTAGTGTGGCGTGCCAACAACTCGTCCATTAAACTTTTATAGTCGGGCGATAAGTGCTGCACTACCACAAAAGCTAGTCCGCAGTTTTCTGGTACGTTGCTAAAAAATTCTTGTAATGCTTCTAAGCCACCAGCAGATGCACCTACACCTACAATAATGGTTTCTTTAGATTTTTCTACAGAATCATGCCTATCTTCCAGCCTGTTATTGGCTGTGCTATTGCCAGTCTTTTTCATAATGTCGTTAATTGATCAAGGGTACTTAAATGTAATAGTTGTGCAACTAGTTTGCAAGCCCTTTCCATGCTTGTTAATTATTTAAACAAATAATACCTAATTCTATTAAACAAAATCACTCATATACCTACCACCATGGCTTCATTTACCGTAAGGAACACTTTTTTATGCGGCTTCATCTGCTTATTTGTAAGTATAACTCATGCACAAAACCAGCTTATTGTAAGTACCTATGCCACTGAAAAACAAGAAGGTATACAATTATATCAGTGGGATGAAGCCAAAGGAGTATTAATAAAAATGAGCAGTGTAAGCGGTGTTGAAAACCCCTCATTTGTAGCAATGCACCCTTACGGTAAATACATGATTGCAGTGAGTGAAGTAGCTAACGATACGCAAGCATCTATCGTGAGTTATCGCTTTAATAAAAACACCCTTGTACCAATTAACAAAAGCTTGGTACGAGGTGAGCATCCTTGTTATGTAAGCTTTAGTGCCGATGGCAAATGGATTTTTACGTCCAACTATAGTAGTGGCAATATTGCGGCACACCAATTCACCGATAGTATTCATAGTATACAGCATAGCATAGCTTCAACTGGAGGAAGTGTGCACCCAACAAGACAAACCAAATCGCATGCACATGCCATCCTACAAACGCCAAACCAAAAATATATTTGGATAACCAACCTGGGTAACGACCGAATTTATGTACACCGTTACGATGCGCTCAACGGAATAAGTTATAAACCCGAGGCAGTGTTTGCATGTGTGGCTGGCAGTGGTCCCAGGCATATAGCATTTCATCCAAGCTTACCCATTGCTTTTGTAATGGAAGAATTAACCGGTACTGTAAGTGTTATTCAATATCAAGGAAGTGCCTTACGGCAAATACAACGTCTTGCCATTACCAACACCACAACTACCGATGCGGGTAGTGCTGATATTCATGTTTCGCCAGATGGTAAGTTTGTTTATGCAACCAACCGCGGTAATAGTAATACTATTGTTGCTATGGAGTTCAATATACAAAAGCAACAACTAACTATTATACAAACATTGCCAACAGGTAATGGCCCGCGTAATTTTAGTATTAGTCCTAGTGGTCGATGGGTATTAGTGGCTAATCAAAAAAGTAACGATGTATACATTTACAAACGTTCTTTAACTACCGGCTTGCTTGAACGACATGCAATACACACCGACAGTGCATTACAACGACCCGTATGTATACAGTGGGTTACGAATACGAGTGTTTTTTAACTAAGGGGGAATACGCTGCATTCATGTAATAGGTTTTTTGAGAAACTTTACGAATAATCTCATCAAACTCGTTGGCAGCATTTGAAATTTCTTTCAGTAACATTTTTGAATCGTCGCTAAGGTTGGTTTGTTCTAACTCCAGCAAGTGCACCAGTCCCATCATACGAGCCAAAGGTGCTCGTACTACATGCGATTGTGTCCAAGCTATTTCTTTGAGTATTTTATTTTGATTTTCAACTGCTGAAAAGTAGTTGTTCCGTTCTGTAATATCGTGTGCTATTACATGTACCAACG
This sequence comes from Chitinophagaceae bacterium, assembly GCA_003456175.1. Classification (GTDB taxonomy): domain Bacteria; phylum Bacteroidota; class Bacteroidia; order Chitinophagales; family Chitinophagaceae; genus UBA10646. Next base: position 12,815 of record DMPB01000156.1, read on the forward strand.
AACGCCCACTTACTACTACCAACGTAGCGAAAATTTCCATATTTCTAAGGCTACCATCTTTACGCTTGTGCAGTGTTTCAAACTTGAAGTAGTTGTTTTTACGAATGTGTTCTAAACGTTCACTTACAATTTCGGGCTCTAGGTTAACATCGTAAATAGAAGTACTTAAAAAATGAGCTTTATCCCAGCCGTAGAAATCTAAGCAGGCTTGATTTACATCTATGTACATACCGGTATTGGCATCGAGTAAGTACATGATGCTGGCATTATTCTCAAAAATTGTTCTGAAGCGTTCTTCACTTTCTTCGAGTGCTTCGGCAAATAGTTTTTTCTCAGTGATATCTTCTTTTACCGCAAGGTAGTTTGTAATTACTCCAAGCTCATCTTTAATACCACTAATTACAGCATATTCCCAGTATTTTTCGCCATTCTTTTTAACATTATGAAACGTTCCAGACCAAACACCGCCAGAACTAATCGTATGCCAAAGATTTTCATATTCGATGGGCGAAGTTTCACCACTTTTTAATACGCGTGGATTATTACCAATAAGCTCTTCTAATGTATATCCTGTAAGCTGTGTGAATTTTGGGTTCACGTACTCAATAGCACCATTTAGGTCGGTAATAACAACACTAGCCGGACTTTGCTCTACTGCCAGCATTAATTTGCGTAACTGTTGCTCTGCTTTTTTCTGCTCGGTAATAATGCGGGAGCTAAAAATAATTTCAGCGGGCTTGCCCTCGCCATCGGCAAGAATTTTTCCTTTAATCTGCACCCATACATACATACCATCGGCACATAAATACCGGCACTCAACAGTACGTGGAACATTGATTTGATTAAATTCATAAAAGGCCGCAGCAACGCTTGCTTTATCGTCGGGATGTACTAAATCTAAACAATGCTTACCTACAAGTTCATCAATTTTATAGCCAAGTACTTTGTTCGAAGAGCTTAAAAAAGTGAAGTAACCTTGAATGTTTGTCAGTGCAATTAAATCGAACATGTTTTCTGTTACATGTTGCAACAGACTATTGTCTTTTTTCTGCTTAGTAACGTCTGTATAAGTAACTGCAATAAATAAAGGTTGATCTACTGTTGCCTCAACTTGGTACCATTTATCAACATGCGGTACAAAAAGTTCTATAATTTTCGAACCTGTTTGCGTAATGATATCGGAAAAATAAAAGCTCCAATTGAAATTTTTATACAATGCTTCAGGAAGTACCTGCTTAGCATAATTATTTTCTAATGCAGGAATACTTATACCTACCAATGTTGCAAAAGCTTTATTTACAGAAAGTATTTTAAAGTCGGTTATAGACTGATGTGTTTCATCGATCTTGGCCTCACAAAATACTTTGGGCAAAAGAGAGTTCATAAAAGCCTGTTGGTAGAAATCACTCATAGCAACATACTTATGTTCAAAGGATATGTTATTGGCTAAATATACTGTGAGGTTTTGATATTAGCATAAAAAAACACGCATTTCTGCGTGTTTTAGCTATAATTACCCTTACGGTAAATGTTGTTAGCGTGTGTATGCCTTTACCATAAATACGTAAGGCTCAAGTTTTTGAATTTGCTGCGTACGCTGTGCGTTACGAATGCTCGATTTACCGTAAGGTAATTTTAAATGAGCAACACTTGTATCGCTGTCTTTCAGGCGTTCAACCATTTGATATAAGGTTTTGGTCTTTACAGCAAATACAACTCCTGTTGCTTCCAATTGCTTGGTACTAATAATACCCACCAACTCGCCGTTACTATTAAATACAGGGCCGCCACTGTTACCACGGTTCACATCAATGGCTATCTGGCAAGTATTGCTATCGGCATCAACACCATTACGACTCAAACCCGTTTTAGCACTGAGATAACCTTGGTTGTACACAATTTCGTTTCTTGGGTATCCGAGGGTAAATACAGTTTCGCCCAAGTCGGTACTTTTTTTCTGCAACGTGTAGGGCAGGGTAGTTAAAGAAGTGAAATCGGCATCATCAATTTTAAGGATAGCCAAATCTTTATCTGCATCAATGCTTACAATACGAGCTTTGTACTCTTCGCCTTTATGGTTAACAACAGCTGCGAAATTGCTATTACCAATAACGTGAGCATTGGTAATAATGTAGCCTTTAGGATCAATTAAAAAACCAGAACCGCCACCTGTAAGTGTGGCTTCAGCAGGAATTTTAGATTCCACAGCTCTGAGTTTATCGTTCTGATACTGTTGATTTTTTTTGAGCTTAGCCATTTCAGTGCCCAGCATTTGCAGTTGTTGGCGACTTGCGTTGGGGGCAAAGTATGCCACCATACCACTAATAGTGATAGCCACCAAACCAGCAATGCTAGCCGCAATAGCAGTAACACGCTTGTAACGATGAAATAACTGAATCACCTTACCTCCGGTAGAAACAGGCTTACCATCGTTTATTTCGCCACGTTCTAATAAGCGATTATGGCTATCGTGCAAAGCATTTTTCAATGCTTTCGTACCAGCATAATTGTTCATTTGGTGTAAGAACAATTTGTGTTCAACCACCAGTTGATCAACCTCGGGGGTATTTTCTCTCAGTTGTTCAAACCAAGCCTTTTCTTCGGGCTGCATATCGCCGGCAAGGTATCGTTCAACTGCTTCCAATAGTAAAATGTCATCCATCACTCACCAATATTATATTGTGCGAAAAAGAGCTTTTTCAAACGCATCAGGCATTTGTACTTTTGGTTTTTAGCATTATCGGCATTGGTATAACCGAAGCTGTCTGCAATTTCCAACATTCCTTTTTTTTGTAAGTAAAAGGCTTCTAAAAGACTTTTACAGGGTTCTCCGAGGCTTCCAAGAGCCCGATCCATTATGAGAAACTCTTGATTTTTTTTCTCTTGAATTTCAACATCATCTTCCACTGGAACCGTCTCTTCCAGGCTGTCACTCGCTGTAACATAGCGGCCCATTTGTTGAAGTCGCTTAAGCCAGAGGCGCCGGCATACGGAATATACATAGGTTTTAATTTGACAGGTTAATACAAAAGATTCGCTTCTTGCTTTTTCATATAGCGTAATCATAGCTTCCTGAAAAATATCCCTAGCATCGTCGTACGTGCCATTATTGTTCAAGATGAAGGCTTGTACCATACCAAAGTTCTCTTTGTATAAGGTATCAATCGCCTTCGAATCGTTATGTGCCAAACCTCTTAATAAGAGTTGTTCGTTAGTATCAGCTTTCACCTTGCAAATATTAATACCTGTGTGTTCTAAAAGTAACCCAAGAAGGGTGCCAAAAAAAATTTGAAAAAAAACTTTTACCGTAAGGTTACCTTTTTACAATAGCAGTATAAATAGCAAATTCACAACAAAAAAG
>DMPB01000156.1:16510-16636 GCA_003456175.1 Chitinophagaceae bacterium
TGATAGCACTGCAACTCCTGCTGCTGATACTACAGCTGTAGCTGCTCCTGCTGATAGCACTGCTGCTCCTGCTGATTCTACTGCTAAGCCTGCTGATAGCACTGCCGCTGCTCCTGCTGCTCACTA
>DMPB01000145.1:0-157 GCA_003456175.1 Chitinophagaceae bacterium
GTAGGTTGTAACATCGCCCATGTAACTGATTAACACTACAATGGCGGCGGCAATTAACACCAATGCTGCAATATGCGTTTTCTTCATGGTATTCTAATACTCGTTTCGGCTGCGAAATTACGTGTATTACACATAGGCTTGGCGATTATCACCTTAC
>DMPB01000145.1:384-1056 GCA_003456175.1 Chitinophagaceae bacterium
TGGCGATTATCACCTTACGGTAAAAGTTAAAAGCTCGTTAGAACGAACTATGTTTGATACATTACTGTATTATAAGCATGCAAGCATCAACAAGCAGCCCCATTGGCTTTACTCAGTTCCGTAATTTTTACACACGTATTACATTACTTGGTTTTTTGCTGGCAACCATTGTCATGGCCTTCATGGGTACACTTCCTGTACAAATGGCTTACAATGTAGAACGATTGTTAACAATGGCATTCATAACCACCATTTGGGTTTTGGGCTTTATACTACCCTACACTATCATTCTAGCAGTAGCCTGTGCTGTTGGTTTTTGGTACAACTTTCAATTGTTCACCATTAGTGCAAGCTTTGAATGGAGCGGTTATGCAATGCTGTTATTAGCCTTTGCTATGCCCGCAAAAGCTTTTAAAAAACCCGTACAACTGCTTTACGTAAGCCGTATCTTAAGTATCAGCGTTATCAACTTTATGATCATATTCCAACACTTTCACGGTGGTGCCGCACCATTGTATGCGTTAGTAGCATTGCCATGGCTGCCTTGGTGGCGTTGGTACCAACAATTTAATCGTCGCTGGGAAAACGATGCCTGGTTTGATGCTTAACTTTTGTGTAAAAAATACACAAAAGAGCTACCTAATTTGTGGTTGGCAACTTACCTTTACGCCA
>DMPB01000145.1:1243-3268 GCA_003456175.1 Chitinophagaceae bacterium
GTTGGCAACTTACCTTTACGCCACAAATTCTGAAGTATGTTTAAGTTGGCAACTTACCTTTACGCCACAAATTCTGAAGTATGTTTTTACGAAACCTTGCCATTGCAGCCGCAACTGCTTGCACATTAGCAAGTTGTGGCAGCAACACTACCACCAACGCCGTTACTGTAACTAACGACACCGCTACCATCGATGGTCACCCAGCATGGGCCTTACAAGGCAATATTTATGAGGTGAATATTCGCCAGTACACCCCAGAGGGAACTTTCAATGCTTTTGCCAAGCAATTACCTCGCCTCAAAGAAATGGGCGTTCAAACGCTTTGGTTTATGCCCATCAACCCAATTAGTAAGGTTGATCGTAAAGGGGTTTTAGGCAGCTACTATGCCGTAGCCGACTATACCGCTATTAACCCTGAGTTTGGCAACCTCGATGATTGGAAGCAACTCGTACAAAAAGCCCACGACCTAGGCTTTAAAGTTATCATTGATTGGGTACCTAACCATACCGGTGCCGACCACCGTTGGCTTACTACCAACCCTGATTTCTATGAAAAAGACAGCACTGGCAAACCAAAATTTGCTTTCGATTGGAGCGACACCCGTAGCCTTAACTACGATAACCCTGTATTAGTAGATAGTATGATTGCTGCTATGAAATACTGGATTACCGAAAGCAATATCGATGGTTTCCGCTGCGATGTTGCAGGAGAAGTACCTACCGCCTTCTGGAAAAAATGTATTGCCGAATTGAAGCAAGTGAAAAACGTGTTTATGCTCGCCGAGGCAGATAAAGGCGAATTACATGAAGCAGGTTTCGATGCTAGCTACCCTTGGGATATGTTCGCTACCACTAAAGAAATTGCCAACGGCAAAAAAGATGCTACCTATGTAGATAGTATTCGCCTGAAGTACAACACCAACCACCCTACTAACTACATGAAAATGTACTTCACCAGCAACCACGATGAAAACAGTTGGAACAAAGCCGATTATGCTACCATGCCGGGTGCCGTACATGCTCCATTTGCTGTACTTACACAAACACTCAGCAACAGCATGCCGCTCATTTATAGCGGACAAGAAGAGCCTTTTTTAGACAGTATTAGCTTTTTCTATAAGGATACTATTCTGTTCAACAAATTTGAACGTGCTAGCTTTTATCAAACCTTATTGCAACTACGTAGCAGCAACCCTGCCCTAGCAGCTAACGCTAGTTTTGCTAAAGAAAAAATAGGTAATGAAAAAGCTATTTATGCCTTTACACGTAGTGCTGGTGGCAAGCGTATTTTGGTGATTACCAACCTTAGCAATCAACCGCAAACAGTTAGCATAACAAACACAGCATTGCATGGTAAGGCTACCGATGTATTCACAAAGGCGGCCGTTAGCATTGATGCGAATACTATTACCCTCAATCCTTGGGATTATAAAGTGTATGCGTATTAAGCCATACTTTGTTACAGCATTATAGCAACCATCAACACTGGCCCCGCCGAAGGCGGGGCCTTTTCGTGTGCATCAACATTTGCCGTAAGGCGTACCACAACACCCAATACCCTACCTTTGAATACACACATTAATATTCATGAAAAAAATAATACTCCGCTTTGCAATAGTAGCCTTACTGTTAGGGCTTGGTTATGGCGTGTACTACGCTTGGGTGAGTTTTCCGATTATTACTGGTTACAATGCTAAAATATTGGCAAGTAGTGTGTTTGTAGCACAACGTTCGCCGGATCAAATACAAGCCGAAGAACTGAACGATGCTTTGTTAAGTTTAGCCACCAACACTGTAGATTATACCGATAGTAGTGTTACCAGTAGCATTTGGGGCATGGCCAAGCAAAAAGCCATTTACCGTAAGGGCCTCGGCGTATGCTTAGTGAACGAACTTTCTGAAGGCGACATTCGCAGTCAGCGCTTTAACTTACCCGAACCCATAGCCGATACCGCAACAGCAGCTTGGCCTCACGGCTACGGCAGTATTAATAACGATAGCCTTACGGCAAATGCAAACGCACTT
>DMPB01000145.1:3496-4144 GCA_003456175.1 Chitinophagaceae bacterium
TTACGGCAAATGCAAACGCACTTAAACAAGCCCTCAATTTCATTTTCAACGAACCCGATACGGCACACCCCAAACGCACCCGTGCGTTGTTGATTGTACACAACGGTAAGTTGGTGGCAGAGCGTTATGCAGCAGGCTTTTCGGCACATACCAAACTATTAGGCTGGAGCATGACGAAAAGTGTAACCAGTGCCCTTATTGGCAGGTTGGTACAACAAGGTAAGCTTGGTGTACAAGCTCCGGCCCCCGTACCGGAGTGGAGGCTTCCGATTGATAATCGTAACCGTATTCAACTACAACACTTACTGCAACAAACTAGTGGCCTCGACTTCGAGGAAAATTATGGTAGCAATAGTAGTGCTACCCGTATGCTTTTCCGCAAAGCCGATATGGGTGCTTACACCGCCTCGCTACCATTACGCAGTAAGCCGGGCAGCGAGTGGTACTACAGTAGTGGCAACAGCAATATTTTGGCAAGAGTGGTACGGCATACTATTGGCGATGCCAACTATCACCGTTTTGTGTACGATAGCCTGCTCTATGCCATTGGTATGTATTCGGCAGTGATAGAACCCGATGCTAGCGGCACGTTTGTTGGCAGCAGCTACATGTATGCTACCGCAAGAGACTGGGCAAAATTCGGCTGGC
>DMPB01000145.1:4373-5277 GCA_003456175.1 Chitinophagaceae bacterium
ACTGGGCAAAATTCGGCTGGCTCTACTGTAACGATGGTATTTGGAACGGTCAACGTTTATTACCCGAAGGTTGGGTGAAAGCTACCGCTACACCAGCATCAGCCAGCAAGGGCCAATATGGTTATCAGTTTTGGCTTAATGCCGGTACCGATGCTACAGGCAGCAACAGAAAATACCCTAGCGCCCCAACCGATATGTTCTGGGCCGATGGTTATGAAGGTCAATTCGTAGCTATCATTCCTTCGAAGCAATTGGTGATTGTTCGTTTGGGTTTAAGCAAGCACCCTTGGGATGAAGATGCTATGTTTAAAGCTATTCTAAAAGCGTTTTAATACTTGTTTTGTACTACTAATAACGATTTTGCTATTATGTTACAACTTATTGAATGTCCACGCGATGCTATGCAAGGCTGGGCACACCCTATTGCTACCGATGTTAAAGTAGCTTACTTGAACCAACTGTTACAAGTGGGCTTTCATACGCTCGACTGTGGCAGCTTTGTATCGCCTAAAGCAATTCCTCAAATGGCCGATACACCGCAAGTATTGGCACAACTAAACATGCAACATACCACTACCAAACTATTGGTGATTGTGGCTAACGAACGTGGTGCATTAGAGGCTTGTGGTTTTGATCATATTACGTATATCGGTTTTCCGTTTTCGGTATCGCCTACGTTTCAGCAACGTAATACCAACAGTACCATTGAAGAAAGTTGGGAACGTGTACAGCGTATTCAAGCCCTTTGTACCCAACATGGCAAAACTTTGGTGGTGTACCTAAGCATGGCTTTTGGTAACCCTTATGGCGATGCTTACGATGAAAGTGTATTGCAATATTGGACTGAAAAAATGACTGCCATTGGCATTACCATTGTTTCACTTGCCGATACCGTAGGCGTGGC
>DMPB01000145.1:5512-5797 GCA_003456175.1 Chitinophagaceae bacterium
CATACCGTAGGCGTGGCTACACCCGAGCAAATTAGCACTGCTTTACAAGCCTTAATTCCTGCGTTTCCGCAAGCAATTATTGGCGTACACTTACACAGTACTGCCCTGCATTGGGAGCGTAAGGTACAAGCTGCTTACCAAGCAGGCTGCCAACGGTTCGATGGTGCTTTGAAAGGTATTGGTGGCTGCCCCATGGCTCAGAACGATTTGGTAGGCAACATGGCTACTGAAAACCTCTTAGCCTTTTTTAAAACACATACACACCTTACGGTAAATGAAGATGCA
>DMPB01000094.1:0-160 GCA_003456175.1 Chitinophagaceae bacterium
TAGCGGAATTTTTTGTAAAAATGCTTCAGCCGCTGCACCTTCTTTCAAATAATGTGTCATATCAGTTTCAATAAAACCTGGTGCTATGGCATTGCAACGAATATTTCTACTACCTAATTCATGCGCAACCGATTTGGTAAAACCAATAATACCAGCCTTA
>DMPB01000094.1:426-833 GCA_003456175.1 Chitinophagaceae bacterium
TTGCCACGAACGCCAATAATAGAGCTCATGTTAATGATACTACCAGCTTTGGCTTTCATCATGGGGCGAATTACCTGCTTGGTCATGTTAAACACACTTTTCAGGTTAATATCCATTACATCATCCCATTGTTCTGCTGTCATTCGAAGCAAAAGATTGTCTTTGCTAATGCCTGCGTTGTTCACACATACATCTACAGTGCCAAATTCTTTTACTACTTCGCTTACAAATGCTTCACAAGCAGCAAAGTCGCCAGCGTTGCTCTGCCATGCTTTTGCATTCACACCGTAAGCCTTCATTTGTGTTACCAATGCTTCGGCTTTCTCGGCACTACTTTCACTAACGTATGATATAGCAACATGGCTACCATGTTCTGCTAGTTTTAAAGCTACTGCTGCACCAATACC
>DMPB01000094.1:1044-3012 GCA_003456175.1 Chitinophagaceae bacterium
AGCTACTGCTGCACCAATACCACGTGCAGCACCTGTTACAATAGAAACTTTTCCTGCTAATAATTGCATAATGATAATTTGTTAACGCTGTTGGCAAATAAAGAACTTATCAAGCAAGTTTGCAACATTTCCGTAGCTAGGGTAGGTGCAACAACCGCTTGATGTCATCTATATATTTTCTGTCGTTACTTAAACGCGGTACTTTATGTTGGCCGCCTAACTTTCCTTTGCCTTTAAGCCAAGTATTAAAACTACCTTTCGGTAAAGGATGTACCACCGGTACATTCAAGGCAATATTTTTATGGCGTTTGGCTTCATAATCACTATTGCATCGTTGTAGTGTGGTATCTAGTACTTGCGTAAATGTTGCCAAGGCTTCTGCATCGGGCGTTTGTTCAAATTCAATTAACCATTCATGTGCACCGTTATGATTATCGCTGAAAAAAATGGGTGCGGCCGTATAATCATTTACATGTAGTGCTGTTGCTGTGCAGGCTTCAGCAATGGCGGTATCGGCAGTATGTACCATTAATTCTTCACCAAAAGCATTGATAAAATGCTTTACACGGCCTACTACTTTTACCCGAAAGGGATATAAAGAAACAAACTCAATGGTATCGCCTACCAAATATCGCCACAAGCCGCCATTGGTACTAATTACCAAGGCATAAGGCTTGCCTATCTCAACGCTTTTGAGGCCAATAGTGGTGGGGTTGGGTTTGCCATATTCTTCTAGCGGCATAAACTCATAGAAAATGCCGTGTTGTAAAAACAATAGCATACCATCGGTTTCAGGACTTTCTTGTGCCGCAAAAAAACCTTCGCTTGCATTATACATTTCCATGAAAGCAACATCGTTACCGAGCAATGCTTTGAACTGTTGGCGATAAGGCGTGAAAGAAACACCTCCATGAATGTATAGTTCTAACGATGGCCATACCTCTTTTAAGGTTTGCTTGCCACTGATTTCAAGAATTCGTTTAATGAGTACTAACGTCCAAGTTGGTACGCCAGATATTGAGGTTACATTCTCGTGTAAGGTGTTTTGTGCTAAAGCTTCAATTTTAGTTTCCCATTCATCCATCAATGCAATTGCCAAATCAGGTGTACGAATGAGTTGCCCATAAAATGGAGCATTTTGTAACAAGACAGCACTAAGGTCGCCAAATTGCAAGGCTTCGTTTAGTTGACTTACCTGATGGCTACCACCAATAACCAATCCCTTACCTGTTAGTAAGTCGCTATCGGGGCGTGCCATATAATACAAGCTTAAAACATCTTTAGCACCTTGGTAATGGCAATCTTCGAGGCTTTCTTCGGTGATTGGAATGAACTTGCTTTTATCGTTGGTGGTGCCGCTGCTTTTAGCCATCCATGCAACGGGGGTGTTCCACAATACATTTTCGGCACCGTCTAAAATGCTTTGTATATAAGGCTTTAAATCGTCGTACTCATGAATGGGTACTGTTGCTTTGAATTTGCGAATGTTGAATAACTCGTTGAAGCCATACTTTCTGCCAAATTCGGTGTACTGTGCATGTGTTACTAAATCTTGCAATACTTCTCGTTGGGCGGCAATAGGGTTATCTCTCCAATCTTCAATTTTTTGGGAGCGAAGGCGAACCAAACGAGATATGGCGGGGCTCAGTAACTTCATAACTGCAATGCTGGCAAAATAAGCAATGCCGCCGACATGAAAAAGCATTGCCTACATAGATGTTGTGTTGTGCCATTTCTTTGTAGGCAATATTGAACGAATTGCAGCCTTTGTTGTTACGTTAAAAATAGTCCCGTGTTATACATTGCTTACGATACTTGTTATGCACATCATTTACCGCAAGGGCATCGATTTCCTATGCTTAAGTACGAGCTTATACCAGAACAACTCTTGCATGAAGGCTGTATTACCACCAACAATTTATTTGTACCAACATCTTGTACCGATGAGATAGTGTTGCTTACACATAC
>DMPB01000094.1:3259-4207 GCA_003456175.1 Chitinophagaceae bacterium
CATACGGCCGAATATTTGAATAAGCTGCATCAATTAACGCTTACACCGTCGGAGCAGCGCCGCATAGGTTTTCCGCAAAGTGCCGAGCTTACAAGGCGTGAACTTATTATTACACAAGGCACTATTGATTGTGCTTTAAAGGCTATGAAACATGGTTGTGCTATGAATGTGGCAGGTGGTACGCATCATGCATTTGCAGATAGGGGCGAAGGTTTTTGTTTGTTAAACGATATGGCTACGGCTAGTAATTATTTATTAGCTAATCAGTTGGCTCAAAAAATTTTGATTGTTGATTTAGATGTGCATCAGGGTAATGGAACCGCAAGTTTAATGGCACAAGAACCTCGTGTTTGTACGTTTAGCATGCACGGTGCACACAATTACCCATTTCATAAAGAACAAAGCGATGTTGATGTGCCTTTGTTAGATGGTACAGATACAAATACGTATCTCAATTTGTTAGCAAAGCACTTGCCACAGTTGTTAGATACGCATCAGCCCGATTTTGTTTTCTATTTATCGGGCGTTGATATTTTAGATACTGATAAATATGGTAAGCTAAAAGTAACGATCGAAGGTTGTCGTCAACGCGATGCATATGTGTTTCAACAACTGTATCAGCGTAACATTCCTGTAGCTGTAGCTATGGGCGGCGGATATAGTTCCGATGTACGAACCATTGTTACAGCACATTGCAATACTTTTAAAGAAGCCCTTGCATTATGGGGTTAATAGGCTACCATATGCAAGGGCTATATTACGTAATACCTTACGGTAAATGTATTAATGCCTAAACGTGTATCTGATGCCGAATTGTGCGGCACCGCTACCCACTACGTAAGAAACCACTAGGTTGTTTTCGTTTAGTTGTTCTATTGTAAATGGAAGTGTGCTACCAGATTCAGTAATGTTAAGTACAGTTTCGTTGCTAGCAAAATTCCAAGTACC
>DMPB01000094.1:4457-5245 GCA_003456175.1 Chitinophagaceae bacterium
ACCGGTACTTATAATTTGAGGGTCGGCTGCACTACATTTTGTGGCGCCTTCGTTGTTTTCGTACTGACCATTACTTTTAAACAGTGTAGCATCGTCTTTTTCGCAAGCAGCATAGTTGGGAAAATCATCTACCCAGTTAGCAGTGCCTGCTTTTTCCTCTGCCTTTGATACGAACCAAGGCTTTTCTGTGAGTAGTTGTGTTTTAGATTTTTCATCGTCTTTTTTACAGCCATTTAACAAGGCGAATAGTACTACAACTGCTGTACCCCTTAATAACAATTTTGATGTTCGCATGGTAATTTGGTTATTGGTTTTGGTATATCACAATAATACTGTAGCTGCCTTTTTTTCATTTATGAAAAACGATAATGTGTAAGCTAATAAGCAAACTAAAAGTGCACCAATTACATTTAACCATAAAAAGCCTAAACCAATAGTTCCATTGTTATCTAAAACAAAAAGCATAATAATGATAAGTTCACTCACAACCGCCGACCAAAATACAGCCTTACCACCAATACGTTTCATGTAGAAAGCTACTAAAAAGATACCTAAAATAACCCCATAGAACAGGCTTCCAAGTACATTTACAGCTTCAATTAAGCTGCCCATACGATTGCTAAATTGTGCTACAATAATGCAGAATACCCCCCACCCAAAAGTGTACCATTTACTTAAGCGGTATTGTTTTTGCTTATCGGCCTCACTGCATACAGGCGTGCTTGTTCCGTATTTGAATCTGCAATAAAAGTCAATCATCGTACAACTTGCAAGCGAGTTGAGTGACG
>DMPB01000094.1:5486-10784 GCA_003456175.1 Chitinophagaceae bacterium
GCAGCAGCTATACTGCCCCAAGCAGCTAAGAAAATAATTGCAATTAATAAGCCTACCAATCCTTTAGGTAAGGCATCTACAACAAAGCGTAAAAAAATATAATTGGTATCGTTGGTGTCTATGCTGCTATCGGCACGTTTAAGCATGCTTTTGTAGGCTTTTTGCAAGCTATCTTTTTGTAGTTGTAGTGCAAGCATCTTATCCTTGCTTACTACATCTGTTTTGTTGCTTGCTAGCCATTGCTGCGAAGTAGCTTGTTGCGTTATTTGTACTGCTTTAAACTGCTTATCAAGCTGTTGTAAGCTATCGGCTTGTATGGAGTTAGCAACTTTGGTTTCGGCTGCCTTATTGAAAAATATGGGCTGTGGTTGAAACTGATAGTAAGCAAAGAGCAAAACACCAATGAGTAAAATAAAAAACTGCATAGGAACTTTTACAAGCCCGTTCATTAATAAACCAATCTTGCTCTCTTTTGTATCTTTTGCCGTAAGGTATCGTCCTACTTGACTTTGGTCTGTTCCAAAATAGCTCAACGATAAAAAGAACCCGCCAATAATGCCGCTCCATAAGTTGTAGCGATCTTTCCATTGAAAGCCTTGCTCGGTAACACCTGTAGTGATTATGTTCATTTTACCGTTTGCCCCACCAATTGCTAGTGCATCGCTAACGTTAACATTTACCGGAAGGTGATATACCATCCAATAAGCAGCGATACCCATACCCGCAAAAATGATGAGTAACTGTAATTGCTGTGTGTAGGCTACCGCTTTAGCACCACCAGTAACGGTGTACACAATAAGTAAGCCTCCCATAATACAGTTGGTGAGGTAAATATTCCAACCTAATAAGCTGCTTAAAATAATACTTGGTGCATAAATACTAATGCCGGTACTTAAGCCACGTCCTATTAAAAAAAGAGCAGCAGTGAGGGTTCGTGTTTCAATATTAAAGCGCTGTTCTAAAAATTCGTATGCAGTAAAAACTTTGAGCCTATTAAACAGCGGTACAAAAGTGATACAAAGCACTACCATGGCTAATGGTAAGCCAAAATAGTATTGCACAAAACGCATACCATCGGTAAATGCTTGCCCGGGTGCCGATAAAAAAGTAATGGCACTTGCTTGCGTACCCATAATGCTTAGCAATACTAGATACCAAGGCATGTTACGGTTGCTGAGAAAATACCCTTCTAAGTTTTTAGAAGTGCTGCTTTTATAAAGCCCATACCCAACAATACCGAGTAGGGTGGCTGCCAGTATAATCCAATCTATTGTGCTCATGCAAACGAATAAGTTAACCAGCCAAATAATAAAATTTCAGCAAGTAACGCTGCTATTACTATGGTGTACCACTTAAGCCAATATTTTGTAGTTGTTTGTGCTTGCATGCATTTATTTTTTGCGATACACGGCAATGCCAGTTGCTGCCAGCCCAATGATGATGCCTAATATCATGCCTAACTTAATGTTTTTTATGATAAGGCCAAGTGCCGCACCAATTAATATGAGGGTGGCAATGCTAATACGTCTTCTATTTTCCGACATTGTTCTATGCTTGTTGTTGTAGTAGTACCTTACGGTAAATGAATAACTCAATTTGTCATTAACGCCCCATACCCAACAAATTCGCAAGCAGTTTATAAGCACCAGGCACGCCTGCAGGTAACTGACGAAACAAGGCAAGTCCGGTGTACACGAAATTACCTTTACCGTAAGGTGCAACAATTAAGCTGCCTTTACTAGGGGTTTCGCCCGTGTCGTTCATTTCTAAAAGTGCGATATAGGCTTTATCGAGCTGCTCTGCTTGATATACACTGCGTTCTTGCACCCAGCCATCAAAATCGCTATTGGAAATGCGATTCGGATAATTAAAAATCGCATGATTGGGTTGTAGCATTGTTACTGATGCATTTTCTTCTGTAACTCTAACCCTGCTAATGTTAAATGGGTATGGACTCATTTTGGCTCGTACCGGACCAATTTGATTATTGGTATTGTACTGTACAATTAAATTGCCACCTTGCTGTACGTATTGCATTAAAACATCGTATGCGCTGCTGAGCCAAGCTTCGGTATTATAAGCCCTTACACCTGTAACAATAGCATCGAATTTTTGTAGGTTATCGGGTAGCATATCTTTCTGTGTAAGCATTACAACCTCGTATCCTAATAACTGTATGGCTTCGGCTGTTTTGTCGCCTGCGCCTGCAATATAGCCTACACGCTTGCCAGCAGTTTTAATAGGTTGATTGATGATATGTGTTACTGCGGCCTTTTGATATGTAATGGTTGGGATATGATCATATTCTATAGTACGAACATAACTGCTATAGTTGCTATTACCATTGCGGCTCACCATACCTAATTGTGTAGGCTGATATAGAATCGTATCGGTTCGCCATGTACTGTTGGGCTGGGTATTATTTTTAATAAACTGAACAAGTGGAATAGCTCCACCATTAGCACTCCAATAGTTTTCTTGTGCATAACGCATTTCTTGCTTGGGTAAAATGGTGAGTGGTTGATGCTTTTCGCCTTTTACCGGATCGGTGAATTTATATTTTACCGCAAGGGGAATATCTAGAATGGCACCTTCTATATTGAGCTCAAGGTGTATCTGTATGGCAGCATCATTTTCGGCTTTGCCAATTAACGCAAGCGGTACATTGAAAAGATCGTTTTGTAATGATTGCATTAGCCAATAGGGTTGGGTAGTAGCGTTCGGTTGCACTTGCACCGTGTGAGTAACAATACTGTTGGTATTAGGGGTAAGTGAAACTCCTTTAAATGATAATGGTTGTGTAATAGCTCCTTTAATGGTGTATTGTTGCCATTGTACAGGGGTGTTACTTCTAACATTCACCCATAGTTGCAATTTCAAACTGTCGCCTTGTACAACTTGAGCTTGTGTGGTTGTTGCTTCTGCAAATAAGCCTGCTGTATGCACTATTAGGTTGCTAACAGCTTTCATTTTTTCTTGTAACCAATAGTATTCTGATGCATTATTGGTAGGTTGTTGTTGCAGTAATTGATAAAGTTTGGCTAGTGCCTTGGTACTAGCTGCTGGATTGTTGAAATTGTATTGTTGAATGATATTATCGATCGATTGCTTAATCTTCTTACTATTAGTTATACGTCCCCAAGTAGTATTCACCTGATCTAAAAGATCATTTGTTGGTGCAGTACCGCCGGTAGTGGTGAAGTATTCGTAGCTATCGCCACGCTGGCGTGGTACTCCAAAACCTTGGCTCTTGTGTTGACTACGGCTTTCGCTAGCAATTTCACCGTAGCCTTGCCCAATAACAGGGTTAAATACGCCTACATTTATTTTAAATTGATCTTCGCTAGTGGTATTGGTGCCACTACCAAAATTGAAGGTGTTCCATAAGATTCTTTTTGCTTGCCAAGTAGTAACACCATTGCTAAGTTGCCAAGGGAATTTACTTGCATCGGCAGCTGCTGCAAAAGCTTCGTTGGCCAATACCGATGAAGCACTATGATGGCCGTGGCCAGCTCTACTATCGCTTGGAAAGCGAGTGATGATAACATCGGGTTTGAACTTGCGTATAACCCATACAACATCGGCAAGTACACTATCATGATTCCATTTTTGAAGTGCTTCTTTGGTGCTTTTGCTAAAACCAAAATCGTAAGCTCGGGTAAAAAATTGCTCGGCACCATCTATTCTGCGTGCTGCTAGTAATTCTTGCGTTCTAATGAGGCCGAGTTCTACACCTTGCTCATCGCCAATCAGGTTTTGTCCGCCATCGCCACGCGTTAAGCTTAAATACCCAGTTCTGTATTTTTTTTCTTTGGCCAAGTAGGCTAGTAGTCGGGTATTCTCATCATCTGGATGAGCTGCAATATAAAGTACACTGCCTAGTACATTGAGTTTGTGTAATTGCTGTTGAATTTCTGCAGCCGATGGAGGTGTAACATACTGCGCTTTTGCAGTAATAAATGTAGTTGCCGTAAGTAGCAAAAAAGTAAGAATTCTTATATGCATATGGTGTTGGTAAAAGTCTGAATGTTACTGCAATAAACAACAATCGTTGTAGAATATGATTGCCATCGGTGTAAAATTCGACAGGTGGGCAATGTTAGCGGCAGATTTAACGCCGCGTAGGCATTTGCCGTAAGGCGTATTTGTTGTTTACAATAAAAAGCCCCGCCATTTGGCGGGGCCTTTGGTATCATATTGCCCTTGCGGGTAAATGATTAATTGAAAGAAATTCTCAAACCTACTTGGCTTACCCAACGAGCACTGAATGAAGGTGCTGTGCTGGTGCTTACTGTGTAAGGAGCATTGTTGGCTGGTGGTACAAAGCTGTAAGTTGGAACAGTAGTACCAGTTTGGTAGCCACGGAAGCTCATTAACTGGAAGGTGTTGAAGCTTGCAAAGTACTGACGGCCCCACTCTCTGTTTAACATGTTAGAGAAGTTGAAAATGTCGTAAGTAAGTTGCATTGCAATACGATCTTTACCAATTTTAACACTGAAGTCTTGTTTGAAGCTTAAATCTAACACGTGTGTGAAAGGTAAGCGGTCGCCGTTTCTTTCAGCATATTGGCCACGATTTTTGTTCAAGTATGGTGAACCTTGAATGTAAGTTTCCAAAGCAGCACGTTGCATATCTGGAGTCCAAGTGCCAGACTGAACAAATACCATGTTGCGGATATCGGTAGCTGTAGGAATGTAGATTAAGTCTTGTGAGTTAGCAGCACTTACGTCTCTAACCATTGAGCTGTTGTACACGTAAGTAAGCGGGTTGCCACTCTGACCAGTGTAGAACAATGAGATGGTTGTAGCCATGCTTTTCTTAGCATATACAAACTTCTTGCTTACAAAAGCTGTGATACGATGACCTAAATCGAAGTCGCTACGTGCACGTGTACCGAAGTTACGGCCGTTAACAGTAGCCAATGTGTTGAACTGGCTGTTGTTTTGGCTGCTGGTACCTTCGTAAGTAACGTATGAGTTACCATAAGCGTAGTTAGCGTTGAAGCTCCAACCTTTAGCAGCTTGCTTATCTACAGTGAATGTGAAGTTATAAGCATAACCTTTTTCAGTAGCCTTATTGCTTAATAAGTAGATACCAGTATAAGGGTTGGTACCGTTAGCACGGATAGGAATGAATGGAGCAGAACCAGTTGAGCTGTATACATTTCTAGTATCAGGACCAGTTGCTTTTAATGTTGGAGGTAAGATGTTAACATTCTCGTAGTAGATCTCGTTGATGTTAGCAGTTACCATAGCTTCAGCTGTTAACGTCCAACCGTTGCCAATACGCTTGTCGGCA
>DMPB01000094.1:11042-11494 GCA_003456175.1 Chitinophagaceae bacterium
TTTAGGTAAGCGGAAATCTCTAGCGATTAAATCTACCTGACCTTTTGCGTTGTTCACGTTAATGCCTAAATCTTGTGCTGATGGCTGACCAAAAGGATTAGCTACAAAGCGTAAACCTGCTGCCTGCGCTGCGGCTTGTGAGCCTAAGAAGATACCACCAATGCTACGACCTGTGTTGTTGTACACACCGCCAGGCCAAGCTAGTGGCATACGGCCTGTGAATAAGCCTGCACCACCACGGATTACTAAATTCTCTTCAGGGATTTTATATGTGAAACCAATACGTGGTGAAATGCTAGCACGTGGTTGAGCCATTTGGCCAGAACGAGCACCTTTTAAATCGTAATATTGGGCAATACGACCTAGCGCTGTATCGTTAAAGAAAGGATCTTCAACTGGTTGGTTCATGAATCTTACGTAATCTAGACGTACACCAACATTTACCGTAAGGG
>DMPB01000094.1:11738-11898 GCA_003456175.1 Chitinophagaceae bacterium
TGTTAACGCGAATTTCATCGTTAATGAAACCTGCTAAACGCATGAAGTCAACCTTTGCAGCAGCCGATGTATTATCACCAGTAATACCATCGATCACAGAGAATGAACGTGAATACTGGTTAGGGAAACCATTGTTAATGAACGTAGCAACATCAGGGAA
>DMPB01000094.1:12123-13819 GCA_003456175.1 Chitinophagaceae bacterium
TCAGGGAAGGTATAGGTACCGTAGTTGTCGCGGATAAATACGTTGTTAGCAAATGTTAACTCGTTATCAGTACCGATAGTGAAGTTATGCTTGCCTTTGGTAAACTTATAAAAGTCTAACAATGCAAAATTGCGTTGCGTAAGTAGGTTGGCAGTAGAGAAATTTTCAGTACCAAATACGAAACGGCCTGCACCATCTTGTACGGTTACGCGTGGGAATGGATTACCAAGTGGGCCACGGTCGTCGGTTACAGATGTAAAGGTTAATAACAACTTATTACTTTGACCTTTTTTAAAGGTACTCTTTAATTCTACTGAACCTGAGTGTGTGGTATTAGGGAATAATAAACCACCATTAAAGAAGTTGATAGAAGTATTAGAAGTTGTTGGTACGTTAACACGCTCAGACTTGTTATAGCGGTAAGAAACGCTTAAACGGTGGTTGGTGTTAATGTTCCAATCTACTTTAGCAGCTAAACGATCTACCTTTAATTCTTCGGTATTATCGATGTAGCCACCTGGGTCGTAACCAAAGCTAGCTAAGCGAGCCAACATAGCATTGAAGTTAGCACTACCAGGAGCTGTGTTACCAGAATAAGTACCAATAAATGGTTGAGGGCGTTCATCTCTAACAGCCTCAGCATTTAAAAAGTAGAAAAGTTTGTTTTTGATAAGTGCACCACCTACACGGAAGCCGCTAGTTTGGCTCGTAAAATTAGCAAGGCGGGTAGCAGCATTCTTATCGCCAGTTGGAGTTCTACCAGTAATATCTTGGTTACGATAGAAAGTGTATACCGAAGCTTGTGTTTTGTTAGTACCGCTTCTTGTAGTAGCGTTGATACCAGCACCTGTGAAGTTACCAATAGACGCATCGTATGGAGAAAGCACTACCTGAATTTGATCTAAGGCATCAATTGAAATAGGTGCACCACCTGTTTGGCCACCATTAGTACCTGAACTAGCTAAACCAAATTGGTCGTTGTTAGCAGCACCATCAATATAAAAAGAGTTGTAACGGTTGTTCTGACCACCGAAAGAAATACCAGCCAAGTTACCATCAGAACCGCTGATTTTAGCTTGAGGTACAAAACGCAAGAAATCTTGTAAGTTTCTACCAACAGAAGGCAAATTGTCTAACTTCTCTTTACCAATAGTAGTTTCTGCACCACCTTTTCCAGAGAAATCGCCTTTCTTGTTTTGAATGGTTGTAACTACTACATTACCTAGGTCGTTACCTTTTTCTTTCAGGTTAACATCAATAGTAGCAACCTCACCAAGGCCTACATACACCTCGTTCAAGGTTTCGGTGCCATAGTTCACAAATGTTACCACAATGGTGTACGGGCCACCAGGGTTCATGTTGTTGAGTACATAGGTACCACCAGTACGGGTTTGTGTTTTGTACACTGTACCGGTAGGTTCGTGGGTTACTGTAACAGTAGCACCAACCAAAGGCTGGCCGCCTGCAATTTTCACTAACCCTCGCATGCCACTCGTGGTGTTCTGCGCCAACAATAACGTTGGCACCAATAGCACCATGGCCAAGATTGATAGAATTCTTTTGCTTAGCATAAAATTTTTGCTTTTTTCCGAGTGCAAAGAAAACGAATAAAAACTCAGGTTAATTCACTCAATGTTAACAAAATATTACCGAGCTATTAACATTCCACGTTTCGTAAGTGTACCTTACGGTAAAT
>DMPB01000094.1:14046-14218 GCA_003456175.1 Chitinophagaceae bacterium
GTAAGTGTACCTTACGGTAAATGAACCACTTTTAAAGGTGTTCCACCATTCGAAAATGAAGCTTATTGCAAGCCAAATAAACGCTGTACCTTTGCAGCCACACAAAAATTAGCTATGCTAGATAAGATAGAAGACGCCATTGAAGCCATACGCAATGGACAAATGGTGATTG
>DMPB01000094.1:14484-14933 GCA_003456175.1 Chitinophagaceae bacterium
GTGGATGACGAAGACCGCGAAAATGAGGGAGATTTTATCATGGCGGCCAATGCCGTAACCCCCGAGGCCATCAATTTTATGGCCAAAGAAGGTCGTGGACTAATTTGTGTAGCCTTAACCCAAGAACGTTGTAACGAATTGGCACTCGAACCAATGGTTCGCAGTAACACTTCGCTGCATGAAACAGCATTTACCGTATCTGTAGACCTAATTGGCCAAGGTACCACTACGGGTATCAGTGCTCACGATAGAGCCAAAACAATACAAGCATTAGTTAATCCAGATACAAAGCCAAGCGATTTGGCACGCCCCGGGCATATTTTTCCCCTTATCGCTAAAACCGGTGGTGTTCTTCGTAGAACCGGCCACACAGAGGCAACTGTAGATTTAGCTCGGTTAGCAGGGTTTGAGCCGGCTGGGGTTTTAGTAGAGGTAATGAATGAAGATGG
>DMPB01000094.1:15180-15319 GCA_003456175.1 Chitinophagaceae bacterium
GTAGAGGTAATGAATGAAGATGGTACTATGGCTCGCTTACCTCAATTGCAAACCATTGCAGCCAAATTCGGACTGAAAATAATTTCCATTAAAGACTTAATTGAGTATCGCCTACAACTCGATAGCTTGATTGAAGAAG
>DMPB01000059.1 GCA_003456175.1 Chitinophagaceae bacterium
TTATTTACCGCAAGGCACTACTTTAAATACCATTTATTTTGGAGGCGGCACGCCTAGTATTTTAAATCCAGCACAACTATTAGCATTGCTAGCTACCATTCAGCAACATTATAACGTTGCTGCCGATGCAGAAATTACGTTAGAAGCCAACCCCGATAATATTAATGCCACCCAATTACAAGCTTGGAAAAATGCAGGTGTTAATAGGTTAAGCATTGGCATTCAAAGCTTTGCAGAAGTCGATTTGCAATGGATGAACCGTGCACACAATGCCACACAAGCTTTAGACAGTATTCGGTTGGCACAAGAGGCTGGCTTTCATAACCTTACAATCGATTTAATTTATGGTACACCAACCCTAACCGATGAGCAATGGCTACATAACATACATACAGCTATTGCCCTTAACGTTCCTCATATTAGTGCTTATGCCCTTACTGTAGAACCACGTACAGCATTAGACAAAATGATAGAAAAAGGTAAGGTGCCGGCAGTTGATACAGCCCAGCAAACTAATCACTTCAACCTGCTCATGCAAGCTTTGGGTGAGGTAGGATTTGAGCATTATGAAATTTCAAATTGGGCCAAACCGAGCATGCGTAGCAAGCATAATAGTAGCTATTGGCAAGGTACTCCGTATTGGGGTATTGGCCCTTCGGCACATAGCTTTAACGGCACTAGTAGGCAATGGAATATTGCCAACAATGCTTTATACATTCAAGCCTTACGGCAAATGGAAGTGCCGTTTGAACAAGAAATACTTACACCAACACAGCAGCTGAACGAGTACATTATGACAGCCCTTCGCACCATGGAAGGTATTCAACTTCAAAAAATTGCAACTTGGGGTACAAAAGCATTAGAGATGCTTACATTAAGTGCTAAGAAGCCAATATATAGCGATAAACTAATAGTGTCTAGCGATGCTATTCAATTAACAGCTGCTGGGAAACACTTTGCAGATGGCATTGCAGCCGATTTATTTTTCGAGGATAACAACCAACTCATGTAACACTTCAATGAAATAGTTTAAATCAGCATTTTTTCAATTTGTACAAAGCCTTCATCGGCTGGTACATGCTCCCATAAAATTTGGTAAATAGTATTTGCAATTGGTATAGCAGCACCCACTCGCTGGTTGGTAACATGAATACACTTGCTAGCATTATAACCCTCGGCCACCATGTTTAACTCTAGCTTAGCGGCCATTACACTGTAACCCTTACCCAACATATTACCGAAAGTTCTATTGCGGCTGTACAAGCTGTAGCAAGTAACCAACAAATCTCCTAAGTAAACGCTTGCATTATGGTTAACATCGCATGGGTTCATATGTGCCACAGCCTTATCTAGAAAAACGCTCATTTCTCTGGCAGCGTTGGCAATGTATACACTCTGAAAGTTATCACCATACTCTAAGCCATTGGCAATGCCAGCACCAAGTGCATAAATATTTTTCAATACTGCTGCATACTGTGCTCCTATTACATCATCGTTTGTAACAGTATTAATGTAAGGCACTTTAAAATGTGCTGCAATAGCTGCTGTTGCAGCCGCATCAACCCCACTGAAAGTAAGGTATGACAGCTTTTCTGAAGCCACTTCTTCAGCATGGCAAGGCCCTAATAGCGTGAAGTAATCTTGCACATCAACAGCAAATTTTGCTGCTAAATATTCATGCAACAATTGATTGCTTTCTGGCAAAATGCCTTTGATGGCCGACACTACTTTTTTGCCTTGAAAAATACCTTGCGGTAAATGTTGTAGTGCCTCGGCAACATAAGCAGATGGTACTGCCATTATAAGCACATCGCATTTGGCAATTACTTCTTGCAAGTCGGCAATCATATGTAGTTGCTTACTATCGAAATAAGCAGCACTTAAATAATGCGGGTTATGCTTACGTGTTTGTAAATGTTTGATGGTTTCGGTATTACGAATCCACCAGTATATACTGTTACCGTTGTCGGTTAAAATTTTGGCTAATGCTGTTGCCCAACTGCCACTTCCTATAATTCCAAATTGCATGGTATTAGCTTTTAAGCACACTCCTCAAAGCATATATGGCAAGCTTCTAAGAAATGCAATTAACAGTAGAGTGAATTTCTGGATAGCACAAACATAAGTGGCAACGGTGGCATTGCCAATTTGCCGTAAGGCGTTTTTAAATTCCTAACTTTTCAATTGCAGCTTGTGCTGCTAAATGGCTGGCATCTTTTTTATTAAATCCTTTACCTGTGGCAATTACTTCACCATCTAATACCGCCGCAATAGTGAATAAACGCCTGCCATTTTCTGGCTTTTCTTCCATCATTTCAAACTCGAGCTGCTTGCCATTTTTGCTCGCCCAGCCTATAATGCGATTTTTTAGATTAATATCTACTTGTTCTAAATCTTCAATAAACAAGTGCGGAATAATGATATTTTTTAGTACCCATTTTTGGGTTGCTGTATATCCTTTGTCTAAATAAACGGCACCAACTACCGCTTCTAATGTGTTACCAAATATTTGACTACCTCGTAGGCTGTTATCGTACTTATTGTATTGTGTTACTTTTTTGAGTCCCATTTTCAGCGCTATATCATTCAACTGCTGGCGGTTCACCATTTTACTACGCATTTCCGTAAGGAAACCTTCATCTTTATAAGGATAGCGTTTGAAGAGATAATCGGCAACAATAGCACCTAAAATAGCATCGCCTAAATACTCTAAGCGTTCATTATTTTCGGCAGCATGCTCTTTTACGGAGCGATGGCTCAAGGCAGCTCTGTATAAAGCAATATTGCCGGGCCTGATGCCCAGTACTTGGTACACCTGCCCGGCAAATGCGATGGTATCTTTATTTGTAAATAGTTTCCGTAATAATTGCACCGTGTTAAGCTACGAATTTTTTAACGATAACACATGCGTTATGACCACCAAAACCGAAGGTATTGCTTAAAGCTGCATTTACAGTACGTTGCTGCGCCTTGTTAAATGTGAAATTCAATCTTGCATCCAACTCAGGATCGTCGGTGAAATGATTAATGGTAGGTGGAACAATATCGTGCATTACACTTTTGATACATGCAATAGCTTCTACTACACCTGCAGCACCAAGACAGTGCCCCGTCATACTTTTAGTGGCACTGATATTGAGGTTGTAGGCATGTTCGCCAAATACTTGTACAATTGCCTTTACCTCAGCAATATCACCCAATGGTGTGCTAGTACCATGTGTATTAATGTAATCTATTTCTTCGGCTTTCATGCCGGCATCTTCTAAAGCCGATAACATTACATTACGTGCCCCCAACCCTTCAGGATGCGGCGCTGTAATATGGTGTGCATCGGCAGTAGCACCTGCACCAGCAATTTCACATAAGATATTAGCACCACGAGCCAAAGCATGGTCTAATGTTTCTAGTACTAGCATACCAGCAGCTTCACCCATCACAAAACCATCACGGTCTTTATCGTAGGGGCGGCTTGCGGTGGCGGGGTCATCGTTACGTTCACTCATAGCCTTCATGGCATTGAAACCACCTACGCCGGCTTCGCTAATTACAGCTTCGCTACCACCTGTTAAAATAATGTCGGCCTTGCCTAAGCGTAGCAAATTATAGGCTTCCATAATAGCATTGGTACTACTAGCACAAGCACTTACTACAGCGAAGTTGGGACCACGTAAGTTATGACGCATACTGATTTGACCAGCAGCGATATCTAAGATCATTTTTGGAATAAAGAAAGGGTTGAAACGTGGCGTTCCATCGCCTTTACTAAATTCTGTAACCTCGTGTTGAAAGGTTATTAAACCACCAATACCACTAGCAAATACAACACCAACGCGGTCGGGGTTAATATTTTCTTGGGTTAATCCAGCACTTGCCATTGCTTGGTCGCTCACATACAAAGCAAATTGTGTGAAGCGATCAATTTTGCGGGCTTCTTTTCTATCTAAGAACGATGTGGGATCAAAATTTTTAACCTCACATGCAAAGCGTGTTTTAAATTTTTCGGCATTGAACTGTGTAATAGGTGCGGCACCTGATACACCATTAATCAAGCCATTCCAATATTCGTCTACCGTATTACCTAGCGGTGTTAAAGCACCGAGGCCGGTTACAACTACACGTTTTAATTCCATACAGCTAGCCTGTTTGTTGTAAGAAGTAAATCCGCCAGCACGAAGGCTTTGCAGCTAGCGTGTGGCGGATTATAGAGTATTAATACAGCTAATACTTGCTGTAATATTATTTTGCATGCGCCTCAAGGTAAGCTACAGCCTGACCAACAGTGGTGATGGTTTCAGCTTGCTCATCAGGAATAGAAATGTTGAATTCTTTTTCGAATTCCATGATTAATTCTACTGTATCCAGTGAATCGGCACCGAGGTCGTTAGTGAAAGAAGCTTCGTTGGTAACTTCGGCTTCATCTACGCCAAGCTTGTCAACTATAATCTTCTTTACTCTTGTTGCGATGTCTGACATTGTAATTAAGTTTTGATTACGGGGGCGAAAATAATGTTTTTGTGAAATGTACAAGTATTTTACACGTTTTTGTTTTTTAAACGGCAATAAGACACACTAGCAACTGTTCGTTAGCATTTTACCTTACGGTAAATATGATAGCACCTTAGTACCGAAATAAGCCTTCCATCACCTCGTGTAACCTCGATGCTGCCATAAACTGTTTTTCTAGTTCTAAATTAAACGGTACCGGTGTATCTAAACTAGCGCAGCGCTTTACAGGAGCATCTAAATATTCGAAACAGTGCTCGGCAATCCAAGCTGCTACTTCACCACCAATACCACCAATTAGCGTATCCTCATGCAGCAATAGCACTTTGCCTGTGGCTTTTACCGCAAGGGCAATAGCTGCTTCATCAAAGGGCAATAAGGTTCGCAAATCGAGAATATAACAACTTACTTCCGGATGTTCTTTAGCATAATTCGTTGCCCAAAGCACGCCCATGCCATAGGTTATAATGGTGACATCGCTGCCGGCTTGCACTACTCTAGCCTTACCAATAGGCACTTCGTAGGCAACTTCGGGCACCATTCCACTGCAACTACGATACAACCCCTTATGCTCAAAAAACATTACCGGATTACCATCGTTAAAAGCACTCATAAGTAAGCCTTTAGCGCAAGCAGGTGTACTTGGATATACCACCTTTAGGCCGGGCGTATGTACAAACCAAGCTTCGTTGCTTTGACTATGATATGGCCCAGCGCCCACCCCACCGCCAGTAGGCATACGCACTACGACAGAGGCATTTTGGCCCCAGCGATAATGAATTTTAGCGAGGTTATTTACAATTTGGTTGAAACCAACGGTTACAAAATCGGCAAACTGCATTTCCATCATGCTTTTAAAGCCTTCTAGGCTGAGGCCCATGGCTGTTCCTACTATAGCGCTTTCGCATAAAGGCGTGTTTCTAACCCTTTGCTTACCAAATTGCTGCACAAAGCCTTCGGTAATTTTAAAGGCTCCACCATATTCTGCAATATCCTGCCCCATAAGTACCAAATTAGCATGGCGCTCCATACTTTGCCATAAGCCTTCTTTGATAGCATCGATCATACGAAGTTCTTTGGCAGGCGTTGGCACTGCGATGTTTGGCTCAGACATGTTGTAAGTAGGTAAGCCCGATGCTGTTATGGGTGCATATACATCGTTGATTTCTTCCGTTGTATTCGGCAGTATGGCTGGCGCCTCAAATGCAATGGCCAATTCTGCCTCAATGCTTTGTTTTTGTTGCTGGTGAATAGCCTCAATGGCATTTACCGTAAGGATACCTTCTTGTAACAACCAATCTTCATAGTTTTTAATAGGGTCTTTTGCTGCCCAAGTTTCAAACAAATGATTGGGTACATATTTGGTGCCGCTTGCCTCTTCGTGACCACGCATTCGGAAAGTGACACACTCTATGAGATAGGGCTTTTGCTCTCTAATGCAATAATCTCTAACACCTTCTAAAGTATCGAGCACTTCAAGGATGTTATTACCATCGATACGCACCCCTTCCATGCCATAGCCAGCTGCTCGCTGTACTAAGCTTTCGCAACGGTATTGTTCGTTCACTGGCGTACTTAATCCGTAACCATTGTTTTCGATGATAAAAATTACGGGCAACTCCCACACTGCTGCTACATTGAGCGCTTCGTGAAAATCGCCTTCGCTAGTGCCACCATCGCCAGTAAATGCCACCGATACTTTTTGCTCGCCACGTAATTTGTGTGCCAAGGCAGTGCCACAAGCCACTGCCAATTGCGGCCCTAAATGGCTGATCATACCACAGATGTGGTGTTCTTTGCTGCCAAAATGAAAACTGCGTTCACGCCCTTTGCTGTATCCTTCTTTATTACCCTGCCATTGCATGAATAGTTTATGCAGCGGCATATTACGGGTGGTGAATACACCTAAGTTTCTGTGCAGTG
>DMPB01000058.1:0-1418 GCA_003456175.1 Chitinophagaceae bacterium
ATGGCATGCCTGGCGATAAAAACAATCGTACCGGTGCTCAAGGAAAAGATATCATCATTGAAGTACCGCTTGGTACCGTTGCCCGCGATGAAGAAACAGGCGAAGTTGCCGTTGAAATTTTAGAAGACGGGCAAGAGTTCATTCTTATGAAAGGTGGCCGTGGGGGCCTGGGTAATAGCAATTTTGCTACCGCAACCAACCAAGCACCAGAGTATGCTCAACCCGGCGAGCCGGGCGTTGAAGGTTGGAAGCTACTAGAACTAAAAGTACTTGCCGATGTTGGTTTGGTAGGCTTCCCTAACGCTGGTAAGAGTACCTTATTAAGTAGTATTAGTGCTGCCAAACCTAAAATTGCTAATTACGCTTTTACTACCCTAACACCGCAATTGGGTATGGTTGAATACAGAGAAGGCAAAAGCTTTTGTATGGCCGATTTGCCCGGTATTATTGAAGGTGCAGCAGAAGGCAAAGGGCTTGGGCATCGTTTCTTAAGGCATATAGAGCGTAACTCGGTATTGCTTTTTTTAATTCCTGCCGATAGTGCCGATCATGCGAAAGAGTATCATATTTTATTGAACGAGTTGGAAGCTTACAATCCAGATATGCTTCACAAAGACCGTGTTATTGCTATTAGTAAAAGCGATATGCTCGACGATGAGTTGAAGGCTGCCATCGTACAAGAACTCCCGAACGATGTGCCACATTTTTTTATCTCTAGTGTGGCTAATATAGGCTTACAACCTTTGAAAGATGCTTTGTGGCAATTGCTCAATAAGCCTGCGGTGTAATTACATTTACCGTAAGGCTTTAATCTAGATAATTTTAAAAAGTATTGGGCTCGCCGAAGGCGAGCCCAATACTTTTTAATTCTTATTGCAAATGAAAATAAACGGCTTTAGTTCTTTCGCTCTAATCATTTGCTGTATTAGGTGCGGTTTCTTAATAATTTTATGCTTGTTCAAATCGAGCACTTCTGAAGCTTTGCAAAACACTTCAAAATTCTCAACACTATACAAAATATCATTCAATTGGTCGAGCATCGCATTCACTTGTTGTTCGTTCAACAAGTTGCGTTTAGCAAGTACTAACAAATCTCTGTTCCAAGCATTACCGTTCATACAACAACGTTTAGTTGCATTAAAGAGGGGATTAATGAGGTGGTTCGCTTACTTGTAACTAGGGAATTTAACCTACAGATTTTCTATTCGGACATCCACATTGCTTGCTATAACTACTCCTGCCAAAAACGCCACAAGAACTTGCCACTATACTTAGCAACAACACAATTATCAAATAATGGTTTAGTTTCTTCCGCATAAGGCTTCTAAATTAGCAGTTTTACTGCTGCAAAAATCAAATCGTTGGCTTTTGAACCATAAAAAAAGCATAAAAGATAGCACCGTATTGGTGGCACCACT
>DMPB01000058.1:1643-4099 GCA_003456175.1 Chitinophagaceae bacterium
CCCGTATTGGTGGCACCACTCGATTGGGGCTTGGGTCATGCTACACGTTGCATGCACATTATCAATGCTTTACTGGCTGCCAACGCCCGTATAATTATTGCCGCTTCTGGTATGCAGGCCGGTTGGCTACAGCAGCAGTACCCATCGTTAAAAGTGTTGCGAATACCGGGTTACAAGGTGCGTTATGCTAAACGTGGCGTGTTATTACCTTGGGTGCTGTTACAGCAATTGCCTCGTATTATTCGTACCATTAAAGCAGAGCATCGGTGGTTACAGCAGGCGGTTAAAAAGTACAATATCGATATCGTGCTGTCTGATAATCGTTATGGCTTACACACCAAACAAGTGCCTTGCATTTTTATCACGCATCAGCTCACGATTGCCACCCCCACGGCTATTACTACCAAAATAGTGCAGCGCATCAATTACTGTTACATACAACAATTTAGTGCTTGTTGGGTGCCCGATGTTCGCCTTACGGCAAATGCCCTCGCGGGTACATTATCGCACCCGCAACAATTACCAACTATACCAGTACATTATATAGGATGGCTTAGCCGCTTACAATCGATACCACAGATAGCTAACAGCGCCATTGATTTTTTGGTGATGCTAAGTGGTCCTGAACCACAGCGTACAATTTTAGAAACATCGGTTATAAAAGCTGCCGCAGCCATGCCTGAAAAAAAGTTTTTGCTACTGCGAGCCTTGCCACAAGCGGCCACCACATTAGCTGTGCCCGATAATGTAACAGCGGTGAACCATGCTGATGCTGCTACTATCAGTGCATGGGTGGCTCAAGCTGAATATATTGTTACCAGAAGTGGTTATACTACATTAATGGAAGTATTACCATTAGGTAAGCGTTGTATTTGTATTCCCACACCGGGGCAAACAGAGCAGGGGTATCTGGCAACGTATCTCATGCAGCGGCGGTGGGTATTTACCGTAAGGCAATCACAGTTTTCTGAAGCTGTTTTAAAAGCGGCATTATCGTTTGAATTCGCTGTAATACCGCCGAGTACAACCATAGATATTGCTACACTAGTGGCTGCACACTTAGCAGGCGAAACCTTGTAGCTTTGCAGCATGAATATTGTACTGGCACAACAGAATTATCATATTGGCAACTTCGATTACAATACGGCTAAAATGTTGACTGCAATTGATGCAGCAAAAGCACAACAAGCCGATTTAATTGTGTTTAGTGAATTATCTGTTTGCGGATATCCGCCGAGAGATTTTTTAGAGTTTAGCGATTTTATTGACCAATGCTACGCTCAGCTCGAAAAGCTAGCAGCGGCAGCAAATGGTATTGGCGTATTGGTGGGTGGGCCTTCACGCAACCCCGATGCTTTAGGTAAAGATTTATTTAACGCTGCTTTTTTACTGTATAACGGTAAGGTGCAAGCCGAAGTACATAAAACCCTACTTCCCACCTACGATGTGTTTGATGAATATCGGTATTTTGAACCAGCATACCATTGGAATGTGGTTGATTTTAAAGGACATAAGTTGGCCATTACCATTTGTGAAGATATCTGGAACCTAGGCGATAATCCATTGTACAGAATTTGTCCGATGGATCGATTAATGGAGCACAAGCCCGATATCATGATTAACCTTAGTGCAAGTCCGTTCGATTATACCCACGATACCGATCGTAAAGCCATCATCAAGGCCAATGTTATGAAATACCAACTACCTATGGTATATGTGAATGCAGTAGGTAGCCAAACAGAAATTGTGTTCGATGGCGGTAGTGTAGCTTTCGATAAAAATGGTAATGTTTGTGCCGCTTTGCCACAATTTATGGAGGCTACAGCAATGGTAACCATACTGCCCGATGGTACCATACAGCAGCCTGTTATAGAACCTGCTGCAATGGTGCCGCACCAACAGCTTGAACCTACAACTTTACAACCTGAGCTTAATATTGCTCAAGTACATCAAGCACTTATTAGTGGTATTAGAGACTATTTTGGCAAAATGGGATTTACCAAGGCTATTCTTGGGAGTAGCGGTGGTATAGATTCGGCAGTGGTGTTGGCATTGGCTTGCGAAGCTTTAGGAAGCGATAATGTAAAAGCTGTTTTGATGCCATCGCCTTACAGCAGCGAACACTCCGTTACCGATGCTGTACAACTCAGTAAAAACCTAAACAATCCTTACGATATTGTACGTATTGATACTATTTATGAAAGCTTCTTGCAACAGTTACAACCCATTTTTGGCAATTTGCCCTTTGGTTTGGCAGAAGAAAATACCCAAAGTAGAACCCGTGGTAATTTATTAATGGCTATTAGTAATAAGCTAGGCTACATTTTGCTGAACACTAGTAATAAAAGCGAGCTGTCTACCGGTTATGGTACCTTGTATGGCGATATGGCTGGAGGCTTGAGTGTACTTGGCGATTTGTATAAAATGCAGGTATACGCATTAGCTAAGTACATCAA
>DMPB01000083.1:0-627 GCA_003456175.1 Chitinophagaceae bacterium
GATTTGACTAAGCAACAATGGTTTTCCATCTCCATAAAGTGGGTCGCATACTAAGCTATGGCCAATGTGCTGCAAGTGAATTCTAATTTGGTGCGTACGGCCTGTATGTATGCGAAAACGTACCCAACTGTACTGCTTACTAGTAGCTAAAACTTCGTAGTCGGTTACAGAAGGCTTACCACGTTGTGCAATAACCATACGTCCGTTTTTAGCACTATGTTCTGCAATAGGTGCATCGATGGTACCGTTGGGGTTCATGAATAACCCATTCACCAAACCAACATAGTATTTCTCCATTTCACGCCCCTCGAATAAAACGCTTAATGCTTTGTGCGATTCGGCGTTTTTAGCAAACATAATCAGGCCGCTGGTATCTTTATCGAGGCGGTGTACAGTGAATATGTTGCCTTTACCAAAGCGTTGCTCTAGCAATATTTTCAAAGAAATTTCTTTGCCCTCTCTATCGGGTATGCTTAATAAGCCTGAAGGCTTGTACAGCGCAATAAAGTGCTCGTTTTCGGTAATGATATCTAGTTGCATAAGCAGCAATTAACCGATACCGTTAACGGTAACTTCTTTTACAATTTTAGGAATGAGTCCTTGAAGCACCTTGCCGGGACCGCATTC
>DMPB01000083.1:939-4872 GCA_003456175.1 Chitinophagaceae bacterium
CCAGTAGCATCGGTAACAGCTTGTGCTACTACATTTTGGTACACTGGGCAAGCTGGTGTATGAAAAGTTGTTGCTTCGATGGCAGCAGCAAGTTCTTCTTGTGCTGGCAACATTAACGGGCTATGAAATGCACCACCTACAGGCAATACCAATGCACGCTTGGCACCAGCTGCCTTCATACGTTCGCACGCAATTTCTATCCCTTTTATACTACCGCTAATAACCAACTGACCAGGACAATTATAATTAGCAGCCACTACTACCTCGTTGGTTTCGGCTTGCACCGCTGCACATACGGCTTCTACTTTAACGTCGGCTAAAGCCAATACTGCAGCCATAGTACTAGGCTGTAGTTCGCAAGCTTTTTGCATTGCTTGTGCACGAATACTTACCAGTTTTAAAGCATCGGCAAAGCTCAATGTTTTATTCGCTACCAAGGCACTAAACTCGCCCAAAGAGTGCCCAGCCACCATATTAGGTACTATTGTATTTTGTACCAAAAAACTAACAACACTGTGTACAAAAACCGCTGGCTGTGTTACTTTGGTTTGACGCAAATCTTCATCGCTCCCGCTGAACATTACATCGCTAAGGCGAAAGCCGAGTATATCGTTGGCTTGTTCAAATAATTCTTTAGCAGTGGTATTATTTTCATACAAATCTTTACCCATACCACTGAATTGGCTTCCCTGACCAGGAAATACAAATGCATGCAAGCTCATGAACAAATTTTTAGGTTGCAAAAATAGGTGTATCGCAACAACCGCTACCGTTAGCTTTTAACTAAGCTACCTTACGGTAAATTTGATTGAAGAATCGAAGATTTAGTAATAAGCCCGAAGTGGTTAAACCTGCTACCAACCCTAACCAAATGCCAGCAGCTTGTAGTTCTTGTACAAATGCCAAATAATACCCTGTGGGTATTCCAATTACCCAATATGCAATTGCTACAAAAATGGTAGGCACTTTCACATCTTTACGTCCGCGACATAACCCTACTCCAATGGCTTGTGCAGCATCAGATATTTGAAAAAGTGCTGCGTACAGTAACAAATTTGCCGCAAGGCCTATAACAACACTTTCATTGGTAAATATTTGTGGCAACCACTGATTACCTAATGATAAGCCTAAAGCACATATAACGCCGTACAACAACCCACCTAAAAGCGTTGATTTTCCAATAGCAAGCATTTGCTGTTGATTGCTTTGTCCGTATGCATAGCTTACACGAATGCTACCAGCTACAGAAAAACCAAGTGCCACCATAAACGTAGTACTGGCACAGTTGAGTGCTATTTGATGTGCTGCCTGTTGTGTTGCACCTAACCAACCCACCATAATACCTGACACACTGAAAGCCGCAACTTCCATAGTGTATTGCACACTACTAGGAATACCTAATTTGAGTAGTTGTTGTAACGTAGCTGTATGCCATAACTGACGCCATTGTATGTTGGCAACATAATTTTTAAACCAATGATGCTTAGCCACTACCCACCACATGGCTAACATCATCAATACTCTCGTGATAAGTGTTGCTACCCCAGCACCCAAAAGCTCCCATCTAGGGAAGCCCCAATGGCCGAATATGAAAAGCCAATTAAGTACACCATTTACCGGAAGGGCCAATAAAGAAATTACCATAGCTGTGCTCGTATGCTGCAACCCATCGGCAAACTGCTTGAACGACATGAAAATGAGCATCGGCAGCAAGCTTACCGCCATGGTGATGTAATAAGGCACACTTAATGCAGCCACCTCTTCATCTTGCCCCATGTGAAATAGTATTTGGTACGAAGGAACTAATATGGCAACAAGCGATAAGCCGGCTATCAACATCATTACTACGCCATTACCCAATAGCCTGCTAATACCAGAAACATTACTTTGACCTTGTGCAATTGCGATGAGGGGAGTAATACCCATAGATAAGCCAATTCCCATTACTTGTGGTATGCCAATAACATTGTTAACCAACGAACTAGCTGCAAGCAATTTATAGTTAACAGCACCCACCATGGCACTATCAATCAAACCCAAACCAACTTGTACCAAATTACCCAAAATGATAGGCAAGGCTAGCTTTAATGTTGCATTAAACTGTTGCATAGCCAGCAAATGTAGCCATCCAACCGAGTATGGCATATGCAAAAGTTAGCATTAACTTATCTTAGCAGCCTTATGAGCCAATTTTTAAGCAACGAGCAATTAATAGATGTAGCCAAGCAGTTTGGAACACCATTGTACGTATACAATACGCAACAAATTACACAGCAGTATGAGCAACTTACAGCAGCTTTTAAAAATGTAAAGGCACGCTTTTTTTATGCCTGCAAATCACTTACAAATGTGAACATACTACAGCATTTACGTAAGTTAGGTAGTGGTTTAGATTGCGTAAGCATTAATGAAGTAATGCTAGGATTGAAAGCAGGTTTTGCACCACACAATATTTTATACACACCCAACTGTGTTGATTTCGAAGAAATTGAAGCTGCCAAGCAACTAGGTGTTCATATTAACATTGATAACATTAGTATTCTTGAACAATTCGGCACCAAATATGGCGGCAGCTACCCTGTATGTATTCGTTTGAATCCGCATATTATGGCGGGCGGCAACTATAAGATTTCGACTGGACATGTTGATAGTAAGTTTGGCATTAGCATTCACCAGATCAGACACATTGAACGTGTAGTTAAAACTACCGGCATTCATGTGCAAGGCATACACATGCACACAGGTAGTGAGATTAAGGATGTGAATGTGTTCTTGCAAGGGTTGGAGGTAATGTTTGCGATGGCAACACACTTCCCCAATATTGAGTTTATAGATTTGGGAAGTGGTTTTAAAGTGCCGTATCAGGCAGGCGATGTTCAAACCGATATTGATATACTAGGAACAAAAGTTGCTGAGGCATTTGAAGCCTACCAACAAGAAACAGGCAAATCATTAGAAGTATGGTTTGAACCAGGCAAATTTTTAGTGAGTGAAGCAGGATATTTTGTAGTAAAAGCAAACGTTATAAAACAAACAACTGCTACTGTTTTTGTAGGCGTGAATAGTGGTTTCAATCATTTGATTCGCCCTATGTTTTATGATGCCTACCATCGAATTGAAAATATAAGCAACCCGCAAGGTGCAGCACGTATTTATACTGTTGTAGGTAACATTTGTGAAACCGACACGTTTGCTTGGGATCGAAAAATCAATGAAGTACGTGAAGGCGATTATCTGGTGTTTTATAATGCCGGTGCTTATGGTTTTGAGATGAGCAGTAATTTCAATAGCCGCCTACGCCCTGCTGAAGTAATGCTAAATGCAGCAGGACATTGGCAATTGATTCGTCAGCGTGAAACTTTCGACGATCTACTACGCAATCAAATTATTAGTACAGAAGCTTAGCAGCCCAATTATTTCATGCAGCATAACATTAAGCACAACGTAACCATTC
Source organism: Chitinophagaceae bacterium (assembly GCA_003456175.1). Lineage (GTDB taxonomy): Bacteria > Bacteroidota > Bacteroidia > Chitinophagales > Chitinophagaceae > UBA10646. The sequence continues at coordinate 4,394 of DMPB01000083.1, forward strand.
GGAAAGCCATTAAAAGCGATTGCCCTCGTATGATGGAACTCATACATGAACTTGCTGTGTATGAACAAGCACCCAACGAAGTAACGGTTACAATAGAGCATTTTGAAGAAAGTGGCTTTGGTAACAATCCGGTATGGTGGGCTTATGTAGCCGAGGTTGAGGGTACTGTTATTGGCTTTGCACTTTACTACATACGCTATAGCACTTGGAAGGGGCAACGTATGTATCTTGAAGATTTGTTGGTAACAGAATCTTGGAGGGGAAAAGGCATTGGCATGCTGCTTTTTAATGCATTGATAGCTGCTGCGAAAGAACAACAACTTAACGGTATTACTTGGCAAGTGCTAGACTGGAATGAACCGGCTATCAACTTTTATAAAAAGCTTTCAGCCAACTTTGATGCCTCTTGGGTGAATTGCAGTATTAACGTATAACACTTACGTAAATGATTGATATACGCAAACGAGAGAGAGGGCGGC
>DMPB01000083.1:5123-6493 GCA_003456175.1 Chitinophagaceae bacterium
GCCGCCCTCTCTCTCGTTTGCGTTTGATACTTATTTTTTTGTAAATGAGCTGTTTAAAAACTTCAGATTTCTAATTTCTTTCTCATTCAAAAAACGCCACTTGCCACGCTCTACATTTTTCTTCGTAAGATTCGCAAACATTACACGATCTAAGTTGCGAACATCGTAACCTAAATGCTCAAACAAACGTCGTACAATTCTATTACGACCACTATGTATTTCTATGCCAATTACACTTTTATCTTTCGCATCGGCATAGGCTAAACTATCGGCTGCAATAAAACCATCTTCTAGTTGAACACCTTGTAATATTTCTTGAAAATGCGTTTTTGTAAGCACCTTATCCAACTTAACTTCATAGATCTTTTTCACCTGAAAGCTAGGATGCGTAAGCTTTTGCGCCAACTCACCATCGTTGGTCATTAATAAAACACCGGTAGTATTACGATCTAAACGACCAACCGGATAGATACGTTGTTGTGCTGCATCTTTTACTAAATCCAATACCGTTTTACGCCCTTCAGGATCTTTCACCGTAGTGATATAATCTTTGGGTTTATTTAATAATATGTATACCAGATTGTGCTGTATATGTAGCAACTTGCCGCCAAACTTTATTTTGTCATCGCTGCTAACTTTAAAACCCGGCTCATATACTTTATCGCCATTTACTTCCACCTTTCCAGATTTCACAATTTCAGCAGCTTCTCGCCTACCGCAAATACCGGCATAAGCAATGAATTTATTCAAAGGCATTTTTTCATTAGCAGGTTTTACCGGAGCTGCTTCAGCTTTGAACTTGGTAGTTCTAGCTGTGGCAGCACCTGCACCTTTATTTACCGTAAGGTTATTAGCAGGTGTAGTTACACGCTTTTGCCACTGCGGTTCATAACCTTGCTTATCTGTTTTATACGATTTTTTGGCGGTTGCCGGCTTAGCAGTACTTAACAATGCTGCGGCCTTTTTAATGTCGCCTTTTACAAAGCTATCGGCCCACTGTTGTAGTTGCTCTTTTTCAGATTGGTACTCCCTTGCGGTAAATGTTTTTTTGCCGGCAGGCTTTGTGCCACGAGGGGCATTACTTGGTGCGTTATACTGCCAGCCTTGTTGTTCTTCTCGCTTTTTCTGACGCATTGCTTCACCTACTGCACGTGCTTCGGCTTTTGCTTTGCGTTTTTCTTGTTTTAAAGTTTCTTTCTTTTTTGCACCGGCAAGTTTTGGATTAATAAACTTGTCGAAGCCAGCTGTTGCTTTCGCCATAACATTTGTTTTAGCCGTTTTTCAACGGGATGATTGATATAATAATTAACCTTTATTCGCTAACTGACCACATGCAGCATCTATATCTTTTCCTCGGCTGCGGCGTAAGT
>DMPB01000083.1:6741-9835 GCA_003456175.1 Chitinophagaceae bacterium
AAGTGAGCATTCACCTTGTTCGCCGATAAATACTGCATAAACTGATCTACCACTTTTTCATCGGGCTTACGGAATTTAGCCATATCAATGCTGTTATATTCAATGATATTCACTAAATCGGCAGGCACTTGGCGGAATACTTTAATTAGTTCATCGGCATCTTTCTGCGAGTCATTAAAGTCTTTGAATAAAATATATTCAAACGTAATTTCGTTTTTAGTTTGCTTATAAAAATAATTTAATGCTTCTATCAATGCCTTTATGTTATTAGTTTCATTGATAGGCATAATTTCATTTCGCTTTACATCGTTAGCTGCATGCAAGCTTAACGCTAGTTTAAAACGCACTTTATCGTCGCCAAGTTTCTTAATCATTTTCGCAACACCAGCCGTACTCACAGTAATGCGACGAGGACTCATACCTAGTGCTTCTTCTGAGCTAATACGTTCAATAGATCGTAATACATTGTTGTAGTTGAGCAAAGGTTCGCCCATGCCCATAAATACAATATTGGTTAGTTTTTTCTGATATACCTGCTCACTTTGCTGATTCAAGAGTACCACCTCATCAAATATTTCATCGAACGTGAGGTTTCGTTTTCTATCCATGTATCCAGTTGCACAAAACTTACAACTTAAACTGCAACCAATTTGGCTGCTTACGCAAGCTGTTTTCCGTTCGTCGGTAGGTATAAGTACCCCCTCTACCAAGTGGCCATCATGCGTTTTGAATCTGCTCTTAATGGTACCATCGGCACTATGTTGTGTAGCATCTACCTGCAATGCTGGCAGTACAAATTGCGATTGCAACTGTTCTCGCAACGCCTTGCTAATATTGCTCATAGCATCGAAACTGTGGGCTTGCTTTTGCCAAATCCATTCGTATACCTGCTGTGCTCTAAATTTTTTTTCGCCCATTTGCAAGAAGTAATCTGTTAACTCTTGCTGTGTTAAATGGCGAATATTCTGTAAGTCCATCGGGCAAAAGTAATCTATTTTGCCGCAAATGGCTGTTAAAGCAGCAAACTGTGCACCAGATGGCATTAACAAATAAAGCCTGAGCATAGTTGCTCAGGCTTTTTCACGATAATCAAATGTACCTAATTTAAGTTAGGTTGGGGGGTGTACCTTAAATAGGGTTTCACAACTTTAACACCTTTTGGAAATTTTTCTAACGCCACTTCAGTACTTATTGCAGGTACCACAATTACATCTTCTCCATGTTGCCAATTCGCTGGTGTTGCAACGCTATGTTGGGCTGTTAGCTGCAGGGAATCAATTACCCGCAATACTTCAACAAAATTGCGTCCGGTACTTGCAGGATAGGTTATAATGAGTTTTATCTTTTTATCTGGACCAATGATAAATAACGACCTTACGGTAAAACTTTCACTCGCATTAGGGTGAATCATATCGTAAGTGGTAGCAACGGCCTTATCTTCATCGGCAATGATGGGAAAATCTACGTTGGTGTTTTGTGTTTCATTAATATCGCCAATCCATTCGAAATGTTTCTCTATCGGATCCACACTAAGAGCCAATACTTTCACATTACGTGCCTCAAAAGCATCTTTTAATTGCGATGTTTTACCAAGTTCAGTGGTGCATACAGGCGTAAAATCGGCCGGATGCGAAAACAACACTCCCCAACTATCACCTAAGTATTCGTAAAAGTCAATTTTACCAATAGTGGTAACAGCCTGAAAATTAGGTGCTGTATCTCCCAAACGTAAACCCATAGTGTTTTTCTTTTAATATGAATCAATTGTTGGGAGCTAAAATAATATTATCCTACAAAATTGGTAGACTTATTTTGTTAAAAAAAAATTTATCCTCGCTTTTTACTAGCACCAGCTTTCACCAAAGCAGTTAATCCAAATTTGTTCTTTACATCGTCAATAGCCTTGTATAACTGATGGGTTTTACCAGTATCATCGAACAAACTTGCTTGCTGTGCATGTTCGGTAAAGTCTGACAAACGAACTCCTAACAAACGAACAGACATACCCTTTCGGTACAATTGATGAAATAATGCTTTTGCAGCTACAAGTATTTCAGCATCGCTAAGTGTATATGGTATATGCGATTGCTTGCTGGTAGTTTCAAAATCAGGATACCGAATTTTTACCGTTACACAACCCGCCAACTTACCATCTTGTCGCAGTTCAAAACCAATGCGTTCAACCATTCTGGCAAGCTGCGCCAACAACACATCGGTATCGGTAATATTTTCATCGAAAGTGTTTTCTGTAGATATGCTTTTTGCTTCATGATAATTACCTACCACACCATGATGAATGCCATTACTTTTTTCCCATAAATCACTGCCGTACTTGCCGAAATACTTTTCTAATAATGCCTTCGGCATTGCAGCAATATCGCCAATGGTTTGAATGTTCAATGCCTCTAGTTTAGGCAGTGTATGCTTACCAACACCCGGAATTTTATTTACCCGTAAGGGTGCCAGAAAATGTTGCTCCTGCCCAGGAGGTACAAACAAGTAACCGTTAGGTTTTGCCTCATCGGTGGCAATTTTAGCAACCAACTTATTTGCTGCTAAACCAAACGAAATAGGTAGTTGTGTAGCGTCGATAATCATTTGCCGTAAGGCGAGTGTCCACTCAAATACATTAAAAAATGTATCCATACCTGTTAAATCAATATAAAACTCATCGATGGAAGCTTTTTCAAACAAAGGAGCTTTGCTAGCAATAATATCGGTAACCCAACGGCTGTAGCGGCTGTACTCACTACGGGTACCACGTAACACAATGGCTTCGGGACATAATTGCAACGCCTTTTTCATGCCCATAGCACTGTGTACACCAAACTTACGAGCCTCGTAACTGCACGCAGCTACCACGCCCCGCTCTCGGGTGCCACCAACAATAACGGGCTTACCTTTCAATGCGGGATTATTAATTACTTCAACACTCACAAAAAAGCTATCGAGGTCGAAGTGTGCGATATACGTTTGCGGTGCAGCTGGCATTTTGTAAAAGTAGTAAAGGTACCCTTGCGGTAAATAGAATCGCGTAGCGATATTTCAGCTGTGTAATCAAATGAAGTTGGGGCGCCTCCGGCGCCCCAACAAC
>DMPB01000083.1:10080-19832 GCA_003456175.1 Chitinophagaceae bacterium
CAACCATCTGTTTGTAAGAAAACGATTAACGAATTAATACAACCGTACCTTTTTTAACAATCACTTTTCCTGTAAAATCAACGCCTTCAACCGTCCATACATAAGTGCCGCTCGGTTGTGCAACACCATTATACATACCATCCCAACCACGGCCTATTTCACTAGTTTGAAATACTAAGTTACCCAAACGATTGTACACTCTGAAGTAGGTAATTCTACTTACACCAATAGGAATCGGACGTAATACATCGTTTCTACCATCGGCATTAGGTGTAAAGCCCGTAGGAACAAATATTTCAGGATCGGTTTGAAATACCTTTACCATCACCTCATCTACACCTTCGCACCCTTCGGCACTAAAAGCACGTACTCTAAAGAGAATACTATCGTAAATCACTGGTATCACCGCCACAGGGTTTGAAATATCGGCTTGATTCAATGGCCAACTTGGCGTCCATAAATAACGCACACCACCCGTTGCTTGTAATTGTAATGGCTGGCTACCTACCACAGCCGTATCGTTACCTGCAAATGCACGAACGGGCGGTATCACCCGCACAAGAATCGTATCACTTACTGGCTTCGGGCAACCTACGGTATCAGTTACCGATAATACATAAGCTGTTGTAACTGAAGGAGAAGCTGTAGGTGTTAATGTATTCGGATTTGTTAAGCCAAGTGTTGGGCTCCAACTGTAGGCGCTTCCTACAATGTTACCTCGTAATGTAACAGCGTTTCCGCTACAGATGAAGGTATCAACACTTACACTCACTTGAGGGTATGGTGCTACCTTAACGGTCATAAATGCAGTATCGGCACAAAAATCGCCAAGATTAGCAATGACACGATATGTGACTGTATTACTTGGAGATGCCATAGGATTTTTTGCACTAGCGTTACTTAATCCGTTACTAGGCGACCAACTGTACCGTAGTGCTTCACTAACGGTATTAATTCGAAACGAATCTGTTTGACACAATGTGGTATCGGGCGGTAGTGCTACAGATATAAAGGGTAGCACATTCACCTGAATGCTATCGGTTGCAATACAACCATTGTTGTTTAAGGTTACTACATACACTGTTGTATCTCTTGGAAATACAAGCGGATTGGCAGTTGTACGGTTAATAATGCGATTATTGGGTGTCCATGTGAAAACACCTGAACCTTGTGCAATCAAAGGAAGCGTATCTACATTACATATTAGGGTGTCGCGGAATGGTAAGTTCAATGGTGGCTTATCATTTACCGCAAGGTTAAACGTATGGCTATCTTCACAACCTCTTGTATTGCGTGTTACCAATGTAACTACATAGTTTGCAGCATTGGGGTAAGTATAATTCGGGTTGGCAATGCGGCTTGTATCGTTGGTGGCGGCATTATTACCAAAATCCCATCGCCAATAATTCACTACACCGTAAGGCGATACAGTTCTATCCCTGAATTCGTAAGGATTTTGAAAACAAGTACCTGTAACATCGAAATTGGTATTGTATCCTGGGTATATCCCCAATTCTAAAGAATCAGTAGCATTACAACCGTTCGGGCCAAATACAGTAAGCATTACTTTATAAATGCCAGTATCGGGAAACGTGAATGAGGGTGTTGGTAAGTTGCTGGTATCGTTGGTACGGTTAGGTACGCCAAAATCCCAGTGGTAAGCTAGAATTGACGAAGATGTAGACCCGTTCTGAAAATTGTAATTGAACGTTTCGCAGAATGTTCTTTTATTCGGATTCAGGTTGGCTTCTGCAAAATCGCAATCGCCAATAGTCATGATAAAATCTTTACGAGCCTCACTAATTTTGATACCTGCTCGCCATTCTTCAACCACAACACAAATTACAAACTTGCCAGCTGTAGCAGGCGCTATGCCGCTAATTACGCCAGTTCGGGAGTTGATTGTAGCTCTTGGGCCTAATGGTTGTGTTGGTGAATATACACCCGTGTAATTCAGGGGAATGAGTTGTAAAGTTGCAGGAGGCGGAGGATTCGGAGGGTTAGCACTACCTTGCCCGTCTAAAGCGGCAGCAAAGCGATACACCAAAGAATCGCCATCGGGATCGGTTGCGAAGAATGGTAAGGTGAATGCTTTATCTCTACAAACAATAGAAGTGTCTTTAATAGCAAACTGTGCACTGCTATTGAACCCTTGCGGTAAAACGTTGGAGCCCGGAATGGTAACAATAAAAGTAGCACCTGTTTGGCTTGGTGTTACAATAGCATTGTCTAAAGATGTTCTTGTAAAACGTAGCCATGCCATGGTATAACCACCTGCATTAATTGCTAAATCTACCTCTGCAGAAAATTCGCGGATTTGATAACACAAATTCGGGTCGTTATTCAAACAAGGTATTGCTCCGGGTGTGTTGCGAATGGTTCTGATGGGCGTACCAGCCAAAGGCAAGCTTTGTATCAAACTCATATCGGCTGTACTATAAATACCTACTGTAACGGTTTCGCCATCTAAAGATTGCCCCTGAGAGGCGCACTCACGAAATAATCGCATAGTTACACGATAGCGATTGGTATTAGGATTGGTGCCGGCACCAATACGTTCATAAAACAATTCGCCACCCGCAATGTGCGTTGCCAATGCTGGCACAACGCCGCAACAAATTAATAATAATGTTACTACTACAACTCTACACCAAGCCATGTACAATAATTCTATTCAATAAAAGGCGGAAATTACAAATAACTATCATCTGCAAGATGAAACATTAGATATTATCGCTGCTTTCTTTAAAAAGTACCCCCAAGTATAGTATGGCTTTAACATTTTACCAACGCATTAACGCTAGCGAATGAGTACTACTGTTCCCTTCTTTTGGATTAACCTTCCGATAAAATCAACACCTTGTGCCATAAAAACATAGGTACCACTTGGTTGTGCAGCACCGTTAAAATTTCCATCCCAACCTTTCGAAGCATCTTGTGTGGTGAAAACAACTTGTCCGTATCGGTTAAATACAGAAAATACGGTAAACTGCTGAATACCTACAGGAATGGCCTTAAGCACATCGTTGCGACCATCGGCATTAGGCGTAAACCCCGTAGGAATAAATATATCTGGCGCTGTATTAAACACCACCACTTTAATATCGTCAGATGCAAAACATCCGTTTGCTTGGCTTACTTGTACACGCAATCGAACACTATCGAAACCTACTGGTATACGTAACACAGGATTTGAAATAGCAGCATTATTGAGCCATGTAGCAGGGCTCCATAAATACGTTTCGCCACCCGTTGCGAATAATTGCAACGGCTGACCTTCTACAATAGCAGTATCGTTACCTGCAAATGCACTTACTGGAGGTATTACCTGAATGGTTACTGTATCAAAAACTGTTTTAGGGCAACCCTGATTACCAATAGCACTTAGAATATACTGCGTTGAATTAATAGGTGCTACTAACGGACTTAAACTATTGGTGTTTGATAAGCCTACTGCGGGTAACCATGTAAAATTATTAGCTTGTACTGCCCCAATTAAACGCATGCTAGTACCACTACATATAAAACTATCTTTTCCTGCATTGGCAAGGGGATAAGGATGAGTAGTTACTTGCATTTGTGCTGTAGCAATACATCGGCCAACTGCTGCTGTTACTGTATATGTGTTATTGGGCGCTGATGGTGCCACCTTGGGCGTTGCAACTGTAGCATTACTGAATGCATTGGCTGGCTCCCAACGATATGAAGTTGCGTTACCTGCTGCAAACAGCGTGATGGAATCGGTGCTGCAAATACTTGTATCTCTATTTACCGTAAGGGTAACATTGTTAATAACCCGAACTAAAATACTGGCTTGACCTATACAAGCACCTTCGGTAACTTGTACTGTGTAACGTATATCGGCTGGCGGGAAAACGATTGGCCTAATACTGGTTGGATTCGTAATAAACTGTGCCGGTTGCCATTGAACAGTATAATTGGCTCCTAATAAAGTAGGTGCTAGTTGTAATGAATCGAGCCGACACATTAATGTATCTGGACTGAGACCAATAAATGGTGCATCTTCTAAATTCAAGGTTTTAGTAACGGTACCAAAACAACCCTTACTACTTACTACTTGTAATACAACAGTACGAGAACCAATGCTGTTATAGGTGTATGTAGGATTAGCTAGATTGCTAGTATCGGCAAGGGTTGACAAATCACCAAAATTCCATAAACGTGCTGTAATAGTTCCATAACGAGCATTGCTTGTATCTGTAAACTGAATTGGGTTACGATAGCACAAAGTATTAAAGGCGAAGCCAGGATTGAATCCTGGATAAACTCTTACCGTAGTATTGGTGGTTGCGCTACAACCATCGGCACCAGCAACACGTAGGGTTACATTGTACGTGCCGGTATCGGCATAGGTAAATGTGGGGGTAGGCTGCGTGCTAGTATCGGCCTGTGAATTTGGAACACCAAAATCCCAACGATAGGATTGAATAGTGGAGCTGGTAGATTCGTTTTCAAAATTTACCGTAAGGTTATTACAGTTGATTTTGGGAGATAGTACAGCTTCAATAAAAGAGCAGTCGCCTACTTTCAACACAAAATCTTTACGATGCCGATTGATGGCAACCCCGTTTCGCCATTCGGTAACAGTTACATTCACTACATAACGCCCTATATTGCCGGGGGCAAAGCCACTTATAACACCCGTTACCTGATTGATAACTACTAAAGGACCTAAAGGAAGTACTCCGCTATAACCTGCTGCATACATTAAAGGCGTAGTAGTAAAAGTTGCTGGTGGCGGCCCATTGGGAGATTGCGACCCACCATTATAAGCATCGGTAAATGCATAACTTAAGCTATCTCCATCGGCATCGGTAGCACCAAAATCGAGTGAAAAACTTTTGCCAGCGCATACTAAAGAAGTATCTCGAACATTAAACTCTGGACTGGTATTCCAACGATCGTTCACTAAGGCAGAACCAGGCAATTGCGTAGTGTACATGGCTCCAACGCCTGAACCTTGTTCTAAGTTACCCAAACGATCTACCCTACAACAACGCCCCCATGCCAAGGTATAGCCTGCAGTGTTATTATCAACTACAATGGTATTTACAAACTCTGCAACTTGGTAGCACACTAAAGTATCGCCACTAATACATGGAATTCGACTTGCATTCAGTTGAATGGTACGTACGGCGCCTGCAAGCGGTAAGTTAACAGAACGTACGAGCTGACTAGTGGCATTATCGTAAATACCTAAATTCACCACCTCGCCATTTAGTTGTGGGCCATTACTGGTACATTCTCTAAACAACCTGAGCGTTACTTGATACGTACTAACACCATTGGCAGTGTTTAAAAAACGATAATAAATTTCGCCTCCGGCAATATGCGATGCCATTACTGCTTGGTACAACAAGCAGCACAACAAAACTAATATTACACGGATGTATGACATTGATTAAGCGTGTACTCCTTTTAAGAATGCTAATAAGTATTGATTCACTTGCTGCGGCGCTTCTAACATACCCATGTGCCCTACTGCAGGTAGCACATGAATATACGTAAGTTCGGCCATTGCAGCTTGCTGCAAGATATCGTTGAGTGGTACAGCCCCATCTTCAGTACCTGCTATCCACAAAACAGGCTTTTTCAGTTGTAACACACTGCTATTATCGGGCCGCATCATCATAGCATAGTAGTATGCTTGGAGTGTAATGGTAGGAAAGATATTGCTATTATCTATACAAGCTGCTACCACTTCGGGATGTTCATTTTTAAAAGCTGCTCCAAAGAAATTAGGCATAATAGATTGTAAAAAGCTAGCACCACCATATTGCTCCATTACGGCTATTGCCTTACGTCTGTTTTCTTTCTTCTCAGCACTATCTGCATAAGTCGTACTGTGTACAAAACCAATCGCTTTAACTCTTTTAGGATGCGAAGCAGCCATTGCTGCTGCAATATAGCCGCCCATACTATGCCCTATAATTACAGCCGCACTTACGTGCAAATGATCAAGCAAGGCTACCACTACATCGTTGTAATCAGTTAAGCTGGCTTCAATTTTACCCGTAAGGGAACTCCCTTCTTTAATGCCGGGCAAGTAAGGCACAATACATTGGTAAGATGTTGCCAATGCTGCTATTTGATGCTTCCAAATAGTTGCATCAAAACCGAAACCATGTAGCAGCACAACAGGTGCACCCTGCCCATGGGTTTCAAAATACTGTGTGGTATGTTGATATTGAAATTGTTGCATGCTTAACTCACTTACGATTACGACTATTTACCCAACCCATTACGCTTAACCAAATTACCAATGGCACTACTGGCAAAGGCAGTTGCTGTGGTAGCCACCACCAGCTCGCCAATAACAGAGCCATTGCAATAGCTTGAAAATATTGATACCGCTGCCACCATTTTGGCTGCTTCACCACAGCCCATGCTGCTACAATATGCCAAGGCCATGCCCAAAGTATATTTAAGTTGTTACGACAAGTTTGATGATCGGTGCCCAACCACATGAACAACAATAACACACCCACTACACCAAGCAAATACAACAACAGCGAATACAAAGTAGTAATGAATCGTTGTACAGATGTTTTTTTAGAAAATGCTGATAGTACCAACAACCCAAAAAGAATACCAGTTACCCACAGAGGCGGAATTGTTGTTGATGTTTCGCTGGCTAACCTTGCGGTAAATGTTTGCTGCTTTACTTGTACTAAGCGATTACTGCTGGCATCTACCGCTTTTAATAAATAGTCTGGTAAGAACTGGCTTTCGTTAATATCAACCACTTTATCGCAAGGCATACCCAACAGCAGATCAATACCGAACTTACTCCAAGGCTGCTTACCGGCATCTAAGTATTGATGCAGCATATTACGATAAGTAGTACCGACTGGTACTAAAGGTTGTTGTATGGTTAATCCTTTAGTGTACTTAACAATTAAATCTCTAATACGTGTAGTACAATTATCTAACAAAAAATCGTAATGATAGTATTTATTTGCTGGTAGTAAGTTATGATTTAAAGCATCGTACAGCGCTAACTTTTCTTCGCAAGAAAGTTGAAGTACTTGTTCTGTAACAGAACGATTTTCGTATTGATATATCGCTAAGAAATTCACATAGCTTTCTGGGTTCAAATAGTAATCGAGCTTACCTCTTACAAACTTGGTATAAAAATTAGGATCATTAAAGTCAAAAGTTCCATAATTGTACACCACATCCATACCAGTAATAGTATCTACAATTCTAAGGGCAGTATGCCCAAACAAGGCATACAGTTCGTTCCCCGGTGCACATGTAAGCACACTTACTTGCATATGACATGTAGTAGCGGTATTTTCTTGTGCTTGTACATTTACCGTAAGGTAACTTAACCACAAACTGCAAAAGAGCAGCAATACTTTTTTCATGTCATTTTATTTTAATGCCTGTGCAATATCGGCGATAATATCTTCAATGTTTTCAATACCTACACTCATACGAATGAGGCCGTCGGTAATACCATATTTCAAGCGTTCTTCCCTAGGCACTCCATAGTGCGTCATACTTGCAGGATGCGACACCAATGTATCTAAAGTGCCTAACGATACGGCTTTTGTAAGCATTCGTAGCTTATCAATAAACTGCTTGCCTTGCGGCAAACCACCAGCCAACTCGAAACTTAGCATAGCACCAGGATGCTTCATTTGTTGTTGTGATATAGCGTAGCCGCTATGGCTTGGTAACCCATTATAATTCACTTGTACCACTTGCGGATGCTGTGCTAAAAAAGCAGCCACTTGCTCGGCATTGCTACAATGGCGCTCCATCCGCAACTCTAATGTTTTAAGGCCTTGATGCAATAAAAAAGCATCGAAAGGGTTACTGTTACCACCAAGTAGCCGATGCCACTTGGTGGCTTTGGTTGCCATAAAATCGAGGTCTTTGCCAATTAATATACCTCCCATAGCTGTGCCATGCCCATTTAAAAATTTAGTGGTACTATGAAAAACAAAATCAACGCCTTTGTATTTGAAAGGTTGCTGCAAGTACGGTGTAGCAAACGTATTATCAACAGATACCTTTACGCCGTACTGTTGTGCAATTGCTGCAACCGCAGCAATATCAATACATTGAATGGTAGGGTTCGCTGGCGTTTCAATATGTATCAACTTAATGTTCGGGTGTTGCTCCAAAGCCGCCGCAACCAACGCAGGCTGCTGCATATCTACAATAATTGTGGTAACACCAGCATCGTGCAACACTTTATGTAGTATTTCGTGCGTACCACCGTACAAAGAATAATGCGAAAGCACTGCATCGCCACTTTGCAAATTGCTTAAAAACAAAGTACTCATAGCAGCTTGTCCGCTTGCATGTAGCAATGCTTTTAATTCGAGGGGCGTACCATTATCGTTTAAAATACCTTGGGCTTCTAACGCTGCGATGGTAAGTTCTACAGGCGTGAATGATGGGTTGCCCCAACGACTATAAATATACCCGGGTGCTTCGCCGGCAAAGCGTTGCATACCCTCGTCGGCAGTATCGAAGGTAAAAGTTGAAGTAGCAAAAATCGGGTTCAAATGTGCATGCTCAGGAAGTGATTGGCTAGCCGTATGCAAGGCAATACTACTCACTCCTTTTAACGTTGAAGAAGTACTCATACTACGAATGTAATAGCAATCTGTTTAGGCATAACACCTTGCTGTAATAAATCGGCGAGCCTCAGCTAGCAATGTTTTAGGTATAAGCATACCTTACGGTAAATAGATTTGCTATTTAGACGTAAGTTGTAATGCTAAAGCAATCAGCTCTTTAGGAATAACAGGCTTACGCAAATAAGCCGCTACCCCCATTTTCACACTTTCTAATTCAGAAGCTTGTGTTGTTACCGCTGTAAGTACAATGATGGGCGTATCCTTTGTTTCAAAGTTTCTCTTAACCCTATCTACTACTTCTAATCCATTGGCATAAGGCATCATTAAATCGGTTACGATGAGATCGTACTTTTGTTGCTCTGCCATGGCAATGCCTTCTTTGCCATCTTTAGCCATAGCAATATCAAAGCCTTGTTGCTTAAAAATAATTTCGAGCACTTTCAAAAGAGTGGCATCGTCTTCTATCAGTAGTACTTTTTTCATGGTTACTAGTCAGGTGGCTTTGTGTTAGCAAAATATTATTATTATAGGAACAAAAAAAGCAGCCTTTTAGAAAGACTGCTTTTTAATACATCAAATTGTGTTATTACTCGGTATCATAAGCCCATTTAATCCAAGTAGCACCCCATGTGAAACCGCCACCGAAGGCTGCGAGTATAATATTATCGCCTTTTTTTAGTTGCTTTTCCCAATCCCACAAGCATAAAGGTAGCGTACCTGCGGTGGTATTGCCATAACGTTGAATATTCACCATTACCTTATCCATAGATACACCCATACGTTCGGCGGTTGCACTGATAATACGTAAGTTGGCTTGGTGGGGTACCAACCACGCTACATCATTTGCCGTAAGGCCATTACGTTCCATAATTTCTGCACTTACATCGGCCATGCCGGTTACAGCGAACTTAAAAACGGTTTTACCATCTTGATATACATAATGCTCTTTGGCAGCTACAGTAGCCGCAGATGCAGGCTTAACACTACCACCAGCTTTCATGTGCAAGTAATTACGCCCCTGACCATCGCTGCGCAGAATACTATCTTGCAAGCCCATACCTTCTGTATTGGGCTCTAATAAAACTGCGCCTGCACCATCGCCAAAAATGATACAGGTAGCCCGATCGGTATAAT
>DMPB01000083.1:20059-22005 GCA_003456175.1 Chitinophagaceae bacterium
AGCCCGATCGGTATAATCAATGATAGAACTCATTTTATCTACACCTACCACAATTACTTTTTTATAACGACCACTTTCTATATACATAGCACCCGTAGTAAGGGCATACAGGAAACCGCTACATGCAGCACTCATATCGTAACCCCAAGCATTGGTAGCACCAATTTTATCTGCAATTACATTAGCTGTTGCGGGAAACACCATATCAGGCGTTACTGTGGCACAAATGATACAATCAATTTCCTTTGCATCTATTTGTTTCTTAGTGAGTATTTGTTGTATAGCTGGTACAGCCATATCGCTGCTACCCAAACCTTCCCCTTTTAAAATGCGGCGTTCTTCAATGCCGGTGCGGGTTTTAATCCACTCATCTGTGGTATCTACCATGGTTTCAAGCACCTTATTGGTAAGTCTAAACTCAGGTAAGTAACCGCCAACGGCGGTAATTGCTGCTGTTATTTTAGCGTTCATGATGCGGTTGCTGTTCTTGATAAAGTGGTGCAAATATCTGTTTTCAATCTCAAATGTGCTTAATCGATGTGAACAGCGGTTTTAGCAGCCGGCAATACACAATAAAAAATACTGCCTTCGCCAATGGTTGATGTTACCTGCATATAACCGCCCTGTTGTTTGGCAAACTCGCTGCAAAGCAGTAGCCCCAAGCCGGTGCCTTGCTCTTTATTAGTACCTAGGGTACTTTTTGTATTAACAGTAAAGAGTTTTTGCATTTGTGCTGGTTCCATGCCTATACCATTATCTTCAACTTCAATTTTCATCATAGAACTTTTTTTATCTAAACTAGCACGTATTGTTACCTTACCATTTTCATGTACGTACTTCATAGCATTGGCAAGCAAATTTCTAATAATAACGCCAGTCATGTTAATATCAGCCCAAGCGTACATTTGGTTAGGCACTTCATTTACGTAAGTAACTTTTTTATCTAACGCCATTTCATGCAAATACTGCACTTGCTCATGTACCAACTTATTGATGTTGATATTCTCAAACTCTACTTGCAAATTACCTAACTGGCTACGGCTCCAAAGCAATAGATTGTTTAGTAACTGATGGGTTTTAGCAGCTGTTTCTTTCAAAGTATGTATCCAAAGCTTACGCTCAGCAACATCCATGTCTATTTCAGCATCCATCAGTGCTAGCATTTGACGCATATTACCCATAGAGCCTTTTAAATCGTGAGCAATAATGCTAAGCAACTTAGATTTTGTTTCGTTCGATTGGTTGAGCAGTTCGGTATTCTCCATCACTGCCTGATAGCTAGTAGCTAACTTCTGTTGCTGCTTTTCAATAATACTTCGATGATGCAATTGCAACATTAAGCTTCGCCATTGCAATAACGATATAAGAAAAGATGCTAACGTTACCGTAAATGTATTTAATCGAATATTATTTAACAGCAGTTGATTTTTTTGAAATTCAGGCAGCAACGCAAATAAAGCCAAGTACATCAAAAGCAAATACACGCCGTACACAATAGGATGCAACCGAACTAACACCGTATAGAAAAAGCAAAACAATACATACGGAAATACAGCCCCCGTTACCATTTGATCGTAGGCAGTGGCAATAACAGCAACAGTACCTGCTACAACTGTTATATAATGTGGTAAAAGGTTGGTGTATATGTTTTGAAACTGGCTTTGCTTTCTTGTGAAATACAACATTAATAAAGTAAAAGCCATCACAAAGAACATGCAAGAGTGTAAGTAGATGATAGCCCAACGCCATGGTAGTAATGCTTCGGGTGTTTCGGCCAGCATACGATAAAAGTATGTTACGTACACTAAGTTCAGGGGGGCCGCTAGCGAACAGAAGTAGGTAATAAACATTCGATTATGTGCTCCTAGCGCTTCTTGCACTTGCTGCTTTGGTACGTTCGCAAATTTAGTTTTACGATAAAATTCGATAATACTCAAAGTAAAAGA
>DMPB01000083.1:22227-24957 GCA_003456175.1 Chitinophagaceae bacterium
AAAGTAAAAGATGTATTTACGGCAATATACTCCAACTTACCATGTTGTTGTACAATATGCAGTCAAAGGTTTTTTGTAATATGCAGCCCTAAATGCAATCATCATGTCGTTAGCCGGAATGATAGATCATACTATCTTGCAACCTACAACCCTTATATCACAAGTTGAGCAGGTATGTGAAGAAGCTATTAAATATCAATTTGCATCGGTTTGTGTGCCGCCTAACTTCGTAAAAATAGCACACCAAGCACTCGCTGGCAGTAACGTGAAAACCTGTACCGTCATCGGATTTCCATTTGGTTATGCCGCAGTAGAAGCCAAAATTGCGGAGTGCATTTTAGCCATGGTAGATGGTGCACAAGAATTAGATGTAGTAGCTAATATCAGTGCTATTAAAAATGCCGACTGGCAATATTTGGCGAATGAAATTAGCCATATCATGCCTGTGGTTAAAAGTAAGCAGGCTATACTTAAAGTCATCATAGAATCGGGCGTACTAACCGACGAAGAGATTATCAAATGCTGCGAATTGTATGGTGTTGCAGGTATCGATTATTTAAAAACAAGTACAGGCTTTAACGGCCCAGGTGCTTCTAAACATGCGGTGCAACTGTTTAAAAAACACCTACCTTCCAACGTGCTTATTAAAGCGTCGGGCGGAATTCGCAATAGAGCTACTGCCGAAGCAATGGTGGCTGCAGGCGCAAGCAGATTAGGCTGTAGTGCCAGCGTTGCAATTGTTACCGATGCAACCACAGCAAACAATAACAGCAATTACTAACGTATGCAACAGCTTTTAACATTATTATTTTTATTAATAGGTAGTAACCTTACGGTAAATACTTACGCACAAGATACTATTGTAGTAAGAAAAGATCCAAGGTTAGATGTGCTTACACAAAAGCAAATGATTATTCACAAAATCAATGGCAAAATGGCCAGCAACGGCCAATTCAAAGGCTTTCGTCTGCAAGTACTAAATACAAAAAATCGCGATGAAGCCTTTAAAACAAAGGCCGATTTGCTTACACGCTTTCCAGATCAAAAATCGTATGTAATATTTCAAAGCCCTTACTTCAAAATACGATTTGGTAATTTTCTAAAGAAAGAAGAAGCGGAAGAGTATCGTAAGATATTAAGTCAAATTTATCCGCAATCTATCTACGTAATCACCGATTTAATTGATTACACCTTGAAAGAAGAAGATCTTAACGAACTCGAAACCACCAAACAACCTTAATGCTGAAAGATTTTATACAACAACAAGCACAACAGCTATCTGAACAGCTTATTCAAATACGTAGGCATTTGCATGCACATCCTGAATTAAGCTATGTTGAATTCAATACCAGCAAATTCATTCAAACACAATTATCTGCATGGGGCATACCATTTACCGTAAGGGCCACTACTGGCGTAGTAGCACATATACAAGGCAAGCCTAGTGATAGGGTAATTGCCTTACGTGCCGATATGGATGCATTGCCTATTGAAGAAAAAAATGAAGTTAGTTACAAGAGCACTGTTGCCGGCGTAATGCATGCTTGCGGCCACGATGTACATACTACATGCCTACTTGGAGCGGCTCACATATTGCAACAATCGGCTCATTTATGGGAAGGAACGGTAAAGCTAATTTTTCAACCGGGTGAAGAAAAAAACCCGGGCGGCGCAAGTATTTTAATTAAAGAAGGGGTACTTGAAAACCCGAAACCTCAGGGTATTGTTGGCTTACATGTGCATCCAGGTTTGGCTTTAGGAAAGTTAAGCTTTCGCAGAGGACGTTGTATGGCAAGTGCCGATGAATTGTACATTACTATTAAAAGTAAAGGTGGACATGCAGCAGCTCCGCATCTTACTGCTGATACGATACTAATTGCCAGTCATTTAATTGTTGCTTTACAACAAGTAATTAGTAGAAACAACAACCCTACTAGTCCATCGGTTCTGAGTATTTGTAGCATACAAGGTGGCCATACAACCAATGTAATACCTAGCGAAGTGAAACTGATGGGTACTTTTAGAGCTATGGATGAAGCTTGGCGTTTTAAAGCACATGACATTATCAGAAAACTAACTACTGAACTTGTTGGCAGCATGGGTGCCGAGGCTGACATACATATTGATGTTGGTTACCCTACCGTAGATAACGACCCTCAACTTACACAGAACGCTTGGGATTTAGCCAACGATTATATGGGCATTACGAACGTAGAAGAAACAGAGTTACGCATGGGTTCAGAAGATTTTGGCTACTACACACAACATATTCCTGGATGCTTTTTTAGACTAGGTGTACGTAACGAAGCAAAAAATATCGTAAGTAACGTACACACACCTACTTTCGATGTAGATGAAGCAGCTATTGCTATTGGCGCCGGCATGATGGCATGGCTTGGTGCTTCACTCAACTATCACACATAGCCTTTATGCCCACGCTGTACCAACATCGAAAAATAAGTATATACTCATCTCTCTTGTTAATGTTTGTGCTGTTGCTGCAAATAGCAACAGCACAAAAAGCTCGTATTGATAGTTTAACAGCACTTACTAGCACATATAACAACTCAAATATTGCTGCTTATGCTAAAAACCTATCACTCCTATCAGCTGAATATTTATATACCAACTATGATTCTAGCAAGGCCATTGCTAATAGAGTGATTAACCTAGCCACCACACATCAACTACATCAAACAGCTTCGCAGGCGTATGCCAACAAGGCATATG
>DMPB01000083.1:25225-27032 GCA_003456175.1 Chitinophagaceae bacterium
ACCAGTCTAACTTTGCTATTGCAAGTAGCAATTTTATAGCAGCCCTCCGGCTTGCTGAAAAATACAATTATAAACCTGAACAAATAAGGGCATTGAGTGGCCTTGGCGAAGTGGCAGAGTTTAAACATGAATACCATAAAGCCTTTGTATACTTTCGTAAAAGCTACCATATTGCTAAAGAATCGAACGATAACTTATTGCTTGGAAACTGTCTTTTCGATTTATACAGCGTTAGCGAAAAATTGAATAACACCGCAGAAGCCAATCAGTATTTTGAGCTAGCGCAACAAGCCTATCAACAACTTGAAGATGACGAAAGTGTCGCCATGCTTTTTTTGCAAAAAGCAACCCTTCAAACCTATCACCAACAATACTATGCTGCATTAAATACATTACGCCAACACGACTCTTTACTACAAATAACTCAGTTCATTGGCGACCCTGCGGAGTACGGCATTACCAAAGCAACTGCTTTATTATTCACAAATCAACTTGCAGCAGCTAGAGCAACAATTCAAAAAGCTATTGAATGGAGTACATCACTCAACGAGGTGCAATCACTTGCCGATGCATTTGTAGTAAAAGCTCAAATATTAAAAGCAGAAAAACAGTACGAGCAAGCAAGAAATGTTTTATGGAATGCAACCAATATTTATCGGCAACTTAACACCACATTCGATATTCTAACAACCTATCAACAACTACTTAGCCTAGATACCCTACAAGGTGCCAATAAAGATTCGCTGCTATTTCATTTTCAACTTTCTAAAACACTTTCAGACAGCCTCTTACAACAACATATTGCACAACAAGACGAAGAAGTTTCTATCAGCTTAGAAGCAGAAAAAAAAGAGCTACTCAACACGCAGCTCAAAGCCTCGCAAGAAAAAAATATGCTTCGTTTAAAACTGCTGATTGCACTGGCATTTGTAAGCTTAATCACACTTTTAGCTATTGGTATTTTATACAACAGAAACAAAACCGCATTAAAGCAAATCAAAGCCCTACAAAACAGTACTGCAGCCATTAATGCACAACTTGAAAAAGATAACGAAGTAAAGAACAAGCTGCTCAGTATCATGAGCCACGAACTACGCAGTCCACTTACTTCTTTAGCAGGATTATTACAACTTGCAAAGCAAGATGCTGTATCGCAAGAAGAGTTTCGTTCTTTCTTACAGCAACTCGAAAGTGAATCGAACAATGCACTCTTTTTGATTGATAATTTATTGCATTGGACCAGGGTACAAATGAAAGGTCTCGCTATCACGAAAGAGGTTTTACCACTCAACAAACTATGCACCGAAAGCCTCACCGTTTATCATACCCCCATACAACAAAAGCAACTCAAAATCATCACCAACATTAGCAATCAACTCAAAATTGTAGCCGATGCTAATGTTACTAAACTCATACTTCGCAACATTATTAACAACGCCATCAAATACTCACCCAACGGCGGCACCATTCACATTTCGGCCATGCAATTTCAAAACGATGTAGCCATCACCATAACAGATCAAGGTATGGGTATAGATAGCAGCACCATCGATAAAATTATGGCTGGCCTTGCGGTAAATAGTACTCGCGGCACCAGCCACGAAAAGGGCTCAGGCATTGGGTTACAATTTTCGCTAGAACTATTACGCAACATGGGTGGCAAGTTCAACATACAAAGCAGCGCCGAAACAGGCACAATTTTCACCATACAGCTTCCTGCTGGGTAGTTTTATTACGAACCTTGTATTTTTGCCCCCTTGTGGCATGTAATAAACATATCGCATACCTTACGGTAAATGTTGGATCA
>DMPB01000194.1:0-10080 GCA_003456175.1 Chitinophagaceae bacterium
ACGGAGTTAGCCGGTGCTTATTCATCTGGTACCGTCAAGTGACGAGGAATCGCCTTTTTTCGTCCCAGATAAAAGAAGTTTACAATCCAGAGGACCTTCATCCTCCACGCGGCATGGCTGGATCAGACTCTCGTCCATTGTCCAATATTCCTTACTGCTGCCTCCCGTAGGAGTCGGGCCCGTGTCTCAGTGCCCGTGTGACTGGTCATGCTCTCACACCAGTTACTGATCGTGGGCTTGGTGGGCCGTTACCCCGCCAACTACCTAATCAGCCGCACACCCATCTCAAAGTGATAAATCTTTAATAGCTGAACGATGCCGTTCCACTATCCTATGGGGTATTAATCCAAATTTCTCTGGGCTATCCCCCGCTCTGAGGAAGGTTGTGTACGTGTTCCGCACCCGTTTGCCGGTCGCCATCAGTGTATTGCTACACCATGCTGCCCCTCGACTTGCATGTATTAAGCCTGCCGCTAGCGTTCATCCTGAGCCAGGATCAAACTCTCCATTGTAAATGTTTTGTTTGATTCCTTAGCTAATTACTCTTTACAAAGAATTAACTTCAGATTCTGTTTTGTTAGTTCGATAGCGTTTTGTACTTCTTACCATAATCCATCATAGAATTACGTACTGTTGCTTCCATTATTTTCAAAGACCTTATTTCAATCAGTTAATAACCTCTCAGTTACCAACCCCTGAACTTGCAATGCGATGCGTTTTGAACCGCTTTTCTCTTAGTCGCTCACCGACCTTTCACATTCAAAATTTTCTTTCTAAGAACTGCTTTTCCGTAGTGCCTTTCGGCGTTTGCGGGGTGCAAAGGTAAAGGGTTTCTTTCTTATCTTCCAAAACTTTTTTTGAAGTTTTTTCGATTTATTTTTTCAACCACTTTAAGAACTTTTGCGCTACTCCGTTTTACCGTTTTGCGGGGTGCAAAGATAACAGCTTCACTTTCATTCTACCAAATCTTTTTTTACCCTTTTTTGAAGTTTTTTCAAAGCGTTAAATCAACACATCCATCATCCCCAAAATCAATCGTATCAACGCTTCTACACAAACACCAGCCCATCACTACAAAGAACTTTTATGACCCTCTCTCGCACTACCCTTTTTCTCAATCGGGGTGCAAAAATAACAACATTCCCCACTTCACCAAATCTTTTTTCAAAATTATTACACCACCACTACACACACAACTCTCCAACCCCAATAAAATCAATACCCGCACAACACATAACTACCCCCACCATCACCGCTTTTACCGTAAGGTAATACCCACACAAAAATGCCCTCCAAAGAGGGCAACACAAATAATATCAAAAGCTAAATCACTTTTCTAACCCGTAGCCATAAGCTGTTGATAGCTAATACAACATCGCTTAAACCCATCACTAATGCACCAATCATTGGATTAAGCAAACCAAATGCAGCTACGGGGATGGCCACCACATTGTAGCCTAATGCCCAAAACAAATTGGTTTGAATGGTTCGATAAGTGTATTTGCCTAAACCGAGGGCAGTAGGCAATAAAGCTAACCCTTTATGCACCAATACAACACCAGCATGCTGCATGGTAAGCTGACTAGCATTGCTTACCGATACACCAACGGTTGCTTTGGCTAGTGCTGGTGCATCGTTGATGCCATCGCCAACCATTGCTGTTGGGATTTCGGCATTTAAACGGGCAATGGTTGCTAGTTTATCTTCCGGTTTTTGTTCGGCAATAATGGTTTGAATACCCAATACATTGCCTACTTGCTGCGCTTTATACAGGATATCGCCACTTAGTAATACTGTTTTAATACCTTGCTGATGTAACTGTGCAATCACCTCTTTTGCCTCTGGACGAATTTCATCGATAACGGCAATAGCACCAATAAGGGTGTTGTTTTTAGTAATGTACACGTTGAAGCTAGCATCTGTTGTTAATGCTGTTACGTACTTATAGTTGGTTGCCGCCCACTGGTTGCCTGCTGCATCGGTAGCAAACATGCCAACACCTTTCACCTCTTCTACTTTTTGCCAACGTACATCTGTTTTTGATTTGAACGCTGCGGCCACACACTTAGCAATAGGATGATTAGAGTATTTCTCTAATGAAAATGCATATTGTTGAAAAGTAGCCTCATCAATAGTAGCATCGGGATTTAGCCAAACACGTTCTAGAGAAAAGTTGCCTGTTGTTAAGGTGCCAGTTTTATCGAAAACTACTTGTCTGATATTTTTAAATAACTCTAAACTCTTAGCATTACGAAACAGAATACCTGTACGTGCTGCTCTGCCCAAACCCACCGCTACCGCTGCGGGGGTAGCGAGCCCCATAGCACAAGGACACGCAATTACCAGTACCGCAATACCGCGAAGTAATGCGGCCCCAAAGCTAATATCGGCCAGAAAGTAACTAGCAAATACGGTTATCAGCGCTATTGCCACTACCGTAGGAACAAAGATGGCACTGATTTTATCGGCAAGTTGCTGAACAGGCGGCTTTTCTGACTGTGCATCTTGTACCATTTTTTTAATTTGGCTTAAAACAGCAGCATCGCCAACAGCCGTAACATAAGCTTTAAATGAACCATCTACTACGATACTACCACCTACCAATACATCGTTCATTTTTTTGGGGAGTGGCTCGCTTTCGCCAGTGATGATGCTTTCATTAATGGTAACATCGCCCCAAAGCACTTTACAATCGGCGGGTACAGTTTCGCCGGTTTTCACTAAAATGAGGTCGCCAACTTTTAAATCTTTGGCTGGCACTTGAAATAAATTTTCTTGATAGTTACCATCGTAAGCAATCATATTGGCCATAAGTTCTTCATTTACCGCAAGGGCATTTAATTGCTTTTGCGTGGCTGCGATAGATGCATCTTCTAGTGCGTTACCAATTAGTACCAAAGTGATGATGGTGGCAGTAGTTTCGAAAAACATGTACTGTTCGGCCTCTCCAATAATAGCTCCATATAAGCTGTACACTAGCGCAGCCGTACTGCCGAGCACTATTAACACGTTCATGTTAGGTACGCCACTAACAGCACTGTTCCAAGCACTTTTGAAAAATGTGGCCATACCAATGGCAAAAACTGGCAAGGTAAAAGCCAATTGCACCCACGGATTCATGAGCCAATGGATGTGCACGCCAGGTATCATGTGCAGCATTAGAGGCAAGGTGAATAAAGCACTTACGTAAATGCGTGTTTTGTTAGACCATTGCCAGAAATTGTTTGTAGTTATTTTAGATGTGCCTGGCTTTTGTACGCTGTAGCCTAATTTCTCTATACCCTTACTAATGTTGTTAATATCAATTGGTGTTGTTGCTACAAAAGCCACATCGCCGCTTACATAATTCACCCGAACATCGTCCATCCCTTGTTTTTGCAAGTAGTTGCGAATGGTTAATGCACAATTGGCACAATCCATCCCTTCAACTTGCAGCGCAACCTTTTCCATATACGCCTCCTTTATGTCTGATTAATGTATTTAAGTTTTTCGATACAAATTTACCTAACAATTACCGCTTAGCTTCGTGCAATGCGAAATATCTTTACAACATGGTTGTAAGTTTTGAACAAAATGATATCGTGCATGTAGCGAAGCAACTATGGGAGTTTGGTCAACATCATAAAATATGGTTGTTCAACGCCCCTATGGGCAGCGGTAAAACAACGTTGATTCATGCGCTTTGCACGCAAGTATTACAAGTAGCAGATGCAGTTACAAGTCCCACATTTGCCATTGCCAACGAATACAGCAGTGCAGTTGCAGGCACCATCTATCACATGGATTGGTATCGGTTGAAAGATGAAGAGGAAGCGATTGCAGCAGGCGTTGAAGACATGCTTTACAGCAACGCTTATTGTTTTATTGAATGGCCTGAAAAAGCCGAAGCACTGCTTCCAGATAATTGCCTTACGGTAAATTTGGACTTACTTAGTACTACCTCCAGAAAACTTACTGCATTTACCGTAAGGTAAGCTCGCAATTGATTGATACCTTACAACACGCTTATAACTACACACTACAACCACTCATTACATGGCAACTTCGAAACCCATTATTAGTGCAGGCTTCAATTTAGAAACACAAGAAGAAACCTTAGATGTAAAGCCATTGAAAGGCAACTTACATATTGGCATTCCGAAAGAAACAGCTTTTCAAGAAAACCGGATTGCTTTAACCCCTGAAGCCGTTAGTGTACTGGTTAATAATGGCCATCAGGTAGTCATAGAAACCAAAGCAGGTGACGGTAGCAAATACCGCGATAGAGATTACACCGAAGCAGGCGCCCAATTGGTGTACGATAAAGCCGAGGTATATAAAGCGCCGATTTTAGTGAAAAGTGCACCGCTGGTAGCCGACGATGTACCTTACTTACAAATGAATCAAACGATTATTTCGCCGGTACACTTACCAGTATTACAAAAAGAAGTACTCGATGCGATGATGCAAAAACGCATTACGGCATTAGGTTTTGAATATTTAAAAGACGATAGCGGTACCTACCCTATTGTACGTTGCATGAGTGAAATTGCTGGTAGTGCTGTGATGCTTATTGCCGGCCAATACCTAAGCAGCGCCAACCATGGCAAAGGCGTTTTATTGGGTGGCATTAGTGGTATTCCTCCTGCCAAAGTAATTATCATTGGTGCGGGCGTTGTAGGTGAATTTGCGACCAGAACGGCACTAGCGTTAGGTGCATCGGTAAAAGTTTTTGACAACAATGTGTATCGTTTAAAACGCTTACAAAACAACTTGGGCGTTCGCGTATGGACGAGTGTAATTGAGCCTAAGATTCTTGCGAAGCAATTGAAAACTTGCGAAGTAGCTGTAGGTGCCTTAAGCAATGAAAACGGACGTAGCCCTATTGTAGTAACAGAAGAAATGGTAGCAAACATGCGACCTGGCAGTGTTATAATTGATGTAAGTATTGATAGAGGAGGCTGTTTTGAAACAAGTGATATTACCACACATGAACAACCTGTTTTTTTAAAGCACGACGTAATACATTACTGTGTTCCAAATATCCCGAGTGGATTTGCGAGAACTGCCAGCCATGCGATTAGCAATGTATTAATGCCTTTACTACTTGAAGCTAGTGATGAAGGCGGTATTGATGAAATGCTATGGCATAACTTCAACCTTAGGCATGGTGTGTATATGTATCGGGGGCACACGACCAATGTATATATTAGCCAGAAGTTCGATGTAAAGTATACCGATTTAAACTTGCTGATTGCAGCTAGTAGGCGGGGCTAGTGTTTAACAAGTTTTATGGATTGTGTTAACTTTTTATTGCGGAACGGTTCACTAAATTGCTGCTATAAATCTTATAAGATGAAATTATTCCGTTGGATGATCAGTATGGGTGTAGGCTTTATTAGTTCACTGCTACTAGCATTGCTATTGGGTATTATTAATTTTTTAGGCGCTAGCTTAAGCTTTAGCGACATTTTGCTATACAGTTTTGTAATAGGTGGTGGTGCTACCATGCTTATTGCCTACTATATCATTGGTATGTTAATGAAACGTTTCATTGCTAAAACGCAAGGTGTTTTTGTAGTAGTACAAGCAGCACAGCAGATATTACGTGCTTTCAAATAATTATTAGTTGAAAGTATTATTAAACAAATATGGGGCGGCCTTCGGCCGCCCCATATTTGTTTGTGATAATGATTATCAGTGATTAATACGCTATACGCTTAGTAATCATTTACCGTAAGGTTGCTATCCAATACGGATGGTAATAATGGTAACTTCATCGCCTTTTGATTTCATCATTAAGGTTATATTATAAGTTTTTCCGTTGCTTGTTAGCTTGCCCGTCATATATTTTGTGCCACCCAATTCACGCTGGCTAGTTACCTCAAACCCTTTAATTGCAGCCGTTTCAAAAAAACTTTTTATTGCAATAGTGGCTTGGTTTTTACTAACATTTTTAATCTCCTCTTTTTCAGGAAGTTTGATATCTATGAAAGTGTCAAAGTAAGTACTCAGCTTGTCGGCATCGCCTTGCTTTAGTGCGTTGATAATAGCATCGCTACTCCAATGCACTGCAGCCATAACACTTACTGTAACCGCCGTGGCGATACTCACCAATACTGTTTTCATGATTACTGTTATTTCTTTAAAAACTGCTAAAACTGTGCCAAGATAGGCCTTTTACAGCGTGATTAGTTTTTTAAACTTTCGTAGATGACGTTATGAATGTTACTACGTACGTTCATTTTTAATAAAGTATTTGGATCGCCACTTTTGGGCTGGTGTACCCTATTACTTAAAAAAACATACACCAATTGTTGCTCAGGATCTACCCAAACGCAAGTACCGGTGAAGCCGGTATGTCCGTAAGTACTGCTACTTACATACTTTGCCGGGTACGGCTCTTTGCGTTCTGTATTGTTTTTTTCGGGTTTATCAAAACCTAAGCCTCTCCTGCTAATTGCACTGCCGTAAGCAGTAAATTTTTGAATGGTGCTTGGCTGCAGCAACTGAATACCATTGATACTACCTCCGTTCAACAACATCTGATAAATCGTTGCAAGCTCATAAGCATTACTGAACAAACCTGCATGCCCCGCTACACCACCAAACATGGCAGCCCCAGGATCGTGTACAAAACCATGAATGGTTTGCTTACGAAACTGAGCTTCTGATTCCGTAGGTGCAATGGTTGTAAGCGGCATATATGCCGCCGGATTGAAGGTGGTATGCGTTAAGCCAAGTGGCTTGTAAAATGTTTCGTGTACGTAGGTATCTAAACTTTTACCCGTAAGGGCTTCAACAATTTTACCCAAGAAAATAAAATCGTTATCGCTGTACACATATTTCTGATTCGGTGTAACTACTTTACTTGCAAGTATTCGTTGATACATGGTATCTACCCAATCGTTACGCATGTATAAATTAGCAGCAACTTGAGTGTTGTAAATATCGTTAGGTACACTTGCGTAAATATTTGTTTTAGGCACACCGGTAATGGTATCTATGGTTTCGCGGTAAAACGGAATCCATGCCACCATACCAGCTTGATGTAGCAAAATACTCTCTACTGTTAAATTAGCTTTGTTAGAATTACGAACCCATGGCAAATAATCAGCAAGTGTTTTTTCTAACTGTAGCTTGCCAGTTTCATATAGTTTCATAATAGCAAGCGTAGTTGCAGTAGTTTTAGTTACCGATGCTAGATCGTACACCATTTCAGGAGTAACAGGGGTTACGCCGGTAGTATCGGTACTTCCGAAAGCTTCCCAATAAGCAACTTTGCCATTTCTGGCCACTAGAACCACCGCACCCGGTGTAGCTTTGGCTTCAATAGCTTGCTTAACTATGGCTGCTATTTTTCGACGTAACTTTTTTTTTACACCAGCTTTACGTGGCGCTACTACCGGAAGTACTTTTTCTTTCAATGCTACCTTGGTACCAAATGGCAATGAACTACACACAGTAACAGGTAAGCTACCTTGCGGTAAATATTTACCCACTAATACATCGTAAGCAGCTGCATGGGTTAAGGTATCATCTTCGTAGCAAGCAACAATATTGTTGGCTTCGCAAATGTTTGCTAATGCATAAGGATTACCAAATGCAAAGAAGATGGCTTGTTTTTTATCTTGTAACTGGGTTAGCAGCGTAGTTACTGTTTTACCCAAACCATAATTATTAGCAGGGCGACGACTATAACCATGCATAGCAACAATAGTGGGCTGCTTGGTGTTAATTACTTGCAATAAGCTATCGGCACTTGTACTATCATTTACGGCAACGTAATGAATAGTTGCATTATAATTGGCTGCAATAAGTTCGGTGAAGCGTGTTGGCTTGGTGGTGCCTAAAGCAACTACCGTTACAGGCTTTTGATTTGAAAGCGGTAGCAAGGCTTGTTGCTTCAAGCGAACGAGTGTAATAGCATCTTTGCTAAGCTGTGCTCTAATACTAAGTGTAGCAGCATTTAAATCGTTCGTAATATTTTCAACTTTGATAGGCTCAGGGCGCTTACTTAATCCTAAATGAAATTTTGAAATCAATACTTTATATACCTTTTCATCAAGTTCTTTTTGTGATAGCTTACCATCGGCAACCGCTTGTAGTACTTTTTTAATGCTATTATCTATATCGCCCGGCAAACACAACATATCATTGCCTGCAATTAAACTTTGTGCAGAAGCTTCACCATCGGGAAAGAATTTTTTTACCCCTTGCATTTCAAGTGCATCTGTAAAACTCAACCCTTGATACCCCATTTGGTTTCTCAAAAGGTTGGTAACATGATTTCTACTCAAACTGCTAGCTCTGTTGGCAGTAGTATCTACACTTGGTACGTATAAATGCCCAACCATTACACTACCCACACCTGCTTTGAATAGTTGCTCGAAAGGATAGAGTTCTAGCGCTTTGAGCTCATCTATAGATTTGTTAATGATAGGTAAGTCGTAATGACTATCTACTGCAACATCGCCATGACCAGGGAAATGCTTTGCACAAGCCATTACGCCTACATCTTGCATGCCCTTCATATATTGTATACCTAAGGCAGCAACTTTGAATTTGTCTTCCCCAAAGCTTCTATCATTGATGACTGGATTTTTAGGATTGTTATTGATGTCAATATCTGGCGCATAATTCACGTGAATGCCTAAACGCTTACATTGTTCGCCCACGGCTTTGCCGAAAGCATAGATAACTCTGGGGTCGGAAGTTGCACCCATCATTAACTGGCGTGGATAATTAATAACACTGTCTAAACGCATTCCCACCCCCCATTCACCGTCAATACAAATCATAATAGGAGTTGCGGCAATTTGCTGGTAATAATTAGTAAGGTTTGCTTGGCGAACAGGCCCACCCTGAAAAAAACACAGCCCTCCAATATTATATTGCTGTATTAAACGGGTAATTTCTTTCACATGATCGGCACCTAAATTACTGTGAGCCCTTACCACCATTAACTGAGCTACTTTTTGCTCTGGTGTTAATGTTGCCATTACACTATCGGCCCAACGTGTTGCAGCAGGTGTTTTTTGGAGGAAAGCTTGTGCCCACGAAGCTGTTGTACATAGCATGGCAACAAGGGCAATCAATATTTTTTTCATAATAGAAAGGAGGCTTTGTTACTTAAGTACACTTCAAAAGTAACAGAATTGCAGGATTTTGCGGTTTTTAAAAGCAGTTGTTCACACGAATACCTTACCTAATTCGGCGAATGTAGATACGCATGGTTTGTGGAGCAGGCTCATCGCCACCGAAAAAAGGATATAAAACATAGCCATCGCCACGAACAGTGCTTGCTCTTCTTGGCATGCTGATGCGTGTACCATTCACAGCAAATACATATTGATTGCCTTTTACAGCAATAACACAACGATTATTCTGATCAATCGGTACATGGCTGATAAACTGATAAGTTCGTACACTATCGTTATACACGTAACCGAGTAGTTCCATCTTGTTTTGATACCAACGCCAACCAATACGAGCACTATACGCATGGTGTACTTTGTTGTTATCGGCAAAGCCAAAAAGTTTATTGATGTCGGCTTGATTGTTAGGATTTACCGTAAGGTACCTACAGGCACTATCGAAACGTACATCGAACACCATACTATCTACGCTTGCCCATTGTGGTAGGTTAGGTGTGCTTTCGTGCACGCCTCTATTAATGGTATACATTGTAAAATTGGTATCGGTGGGAGCCGGTGCTGTGGTGAATGGGAGCTCGTTTTCTTTTGATGTTTCTTTAGTACAAGCCAACCATAGAAGGCTGCAAAAACATATAACTGCAATGTATATCGGTTTCATAACGCACGAAATTTGAGGTTTTTATGGATATCGGAGGCACACATGAGGCGTGCATTGGTACGTGACCCAAATTTCAACTAGGAAAATACGTACAAAACGTTAAAAAGGTTGTGTGTAGCACTACATCGAACCCGATGCGGGGCTACCTTTGCACAAATTTTTACCAACTTTCTTAAAATACGCTCTAATGACAAAGATTGCCGTAGCCAAAGGCGATGGAATTGGACCAGAAATTATGGATGCTGTGCTATCCATTTTCGATGCCGCTAAAGTGCCACTTCAGTA
>DMPB01000194.1:10302-17347 GCA_003456175.1 Chitinophagaceae bacterium
CCGCTAAAGTGCCACTTCAGTACGAAGTAGTTGAAATGGGACGCTGGGTATTTGATAAAGGTTTCAGTAACGGTATGACGCCTGAAGCCCAACAAACCATTGAAAGCTTGGGCATTTTGTTTAAAGGTCCGATGGAAACGCCCAAGGGAAAGGGTGTAAAGAGTGTGAATGTTACTGCTCGTAAAACGTGGAATACCTATGCTAATAAACGCAGTTTTCAAACCCTACACGGCGTAAATACGGTTTTTAGCCAAGCTAATATTCCGATTG
Source organism: Chitinophagaceae bacterium (assembly GCA_003456175.1). GTDB lineage: Bacteria > Bacteroidota > Bacteroidia > Chitinophagales > Chitinophagaceae > UBA10646. The sequence continues at coordinate 10,573 of DMPB01000194.1, forward strand.
ATCTTACGATTATACGTGAGAACATTGAAGATACTTATGGTGGTATTGAGCATATGCTTACACATGATGTAGCCCTATGCCGCCGCTTTATCACACGTCCGGGTAGCCGTCAGGTATTGCGTTATGCGTTTGAAGTTGCCAAACAAAAAGGTGCTAGACGCATCACTTGTGGTCACAAGGCGAATATCATGAAAATTACAGATGGCCTTTTCTTAGAAGAATTCTACAACATTGCTAAAGAATACCCTGAATTAAAGGCCGATGATGTTATTGTGGACGATCTATGTATGAAGTTGGTTACAAGACCCGATTTGTTTGATGTAGTAGTATTAACCAACCTACAAGGTGATATTGTAAGTGATCTTTGTGCTGGTTTAGTAGGTGGCTTAGGTTTTGCACCTAGCGCTAACATTGGTGATGATATTAGCATTTTTGAAGCTGTACACGGTACCGCTCCAGATATTGCAGGCAAAAACATTGCTAACCCTACTGCTTTGTTATTAAGTGGTATTGGCATGTTACGCCACTTAGGTTTGTTAGAACAAGCCGTAACTATTGAAAATGCGTTGCTATATACCTTAGAAAGTGGCATACACACTGGCGATTTTGGCGACAAATCAACACCAAGTGTAAATACAACTGAATTTGCCAATGCTATTATCAGCAACTTTGGTAAGCTTCCAGCTAATAATCCAAGACCAACACAAACAAACGCACCAGTAACTATTACAATGCGTAAGCTCGATGGTAATCCTATGCTTGAAACAGCCGCCGAGGCAGCTTTGAGTATCAGAGGTGCCGATTTGTTTATTGCCAGCAACGAACAACCAAACATAGTTGCCGAAAAATTACAACAGCATTTAGGTGGTATTTTTAAGCTAGTAACAATTAGTAACCGTGGTACGCAAGTATGGCCTAAGGGTAGTATTTATACCAACCTAATTAACCAATACCGCGTACGTTTTGAAACTGCCGATGCCAGCAATACTACACAGCAAGAAATCATCAACCTAATGCAACGTGTAAGCGCCGATTTCATTATTTGCAGTAGCGAATTATTGAATTACATGGGCGATAAAGCATTGTATAGTTTAGCGCAAGGGCAATAGGCTAATAACATTCAAATACAAAAAAGAAGGCCGTTGCAATAGCAACGGCCTCTTCATTTATGAGAAAACTGAAGCGTTCGAACTAGTATTTTGTAAATACACTAACACTACCTTCTGTATCTACTTTCAACACCTTCTTAATACCATCTTTTATGGCAGTGATATAGAAATGCGTACCCTCTTGAGCATGTTCAAAATAAATCACTTCTGCAAAATCATATCCTTTGTAGCGTTCTTTCAAGCTAACCAACGCTCTTGTTGGTAAAGATTCAAACTGTACTAAACGGCTTGTACCAATAAGCTCACCATCGGTAGAATAATAAATTTCCATAGGAATACCATCGTACATAAAACGAGCACGGGTGAACTGCTCTTTCACTTCCCACTTAACATTTTCTGCAGCTTTAAACTCGGCTGTAAAATGTTTGATGGCCCTGTAACTTACTTTGTTAACATCGGCAGCAAATGCACTTACAGTAAGTGCCACGGTAGCCATTAAGGCAACAAATAACTTTTTCATACAATTTCGTTTTTTAGGTTTTTAAGGTTGATATGAGCGGGGTTAACGCCCATTGACCACACAAACATATTTCGTAATACAACTGCCCAAAAGCGTATTGTGACTAAAATGCCCGTTAACAATTGTTTATCATGACGAACGGTAGCTTAGTGTATTAGTAAGCTATGCAACTATATACCTCAAACACACGTAGCACATGGCTTTGCACCTTTTCGTTAATAGCATGTGAAAGCTCGTTATCATGGGGTTAAAGTGTGGTAATGGTTCACTTCAATATGCCTTGCGGTAAATAGCGTTGCAAAAACAAAAAATTATTTAGAATTTTGTCTAAATATCTAATTTTGAACAAGGTCTTCAAAGCATTAAACGATCCTACAAGGAGAGAAATATTAGAGCTGCTCCAAAAGAGCGACTTAACGGCTGGAGCTATCGCAGCACAATTCAACATGTCGTTCCCTAGCATCTCACATCACTTAGATATTTTAAAACAGGCAGCACTCGTAACAGCTCAAAAGCAAGGTCAGCAAGTGCTATACAGTATTAACACAACCGTGCTCGATGATATTTTTCAATGGATGCTTTCATTAAAAACGAAGTAGTATGCAACTAATCACATCTATAAAACACAGTACTATAACCGTTCTACTACTGTTACCTTTATGCTATTTATGGTATTTGTACCCTACCCTGCCTAATACTATACCTATGCATTACAATTTACAAGGCGAAGTAGATCGTTGGGGGCATAAATCAGAAATGTGGTTTGCAGCTAGTATTTTAAGTGTTGTTGGAATAGGTAGCTATTTTTTAGTGTACTACGCCGCTAAAATTGATCCTAAAAAAATGATAGGCAATAATCCTGCCCTTACGGGTAAAATGGCTGTACTCTTGGCCACTTTCATGACAGCATTAAACTTGTTTATTATTCATAGTACCACACAAACTACATTACATACACCACAGGTTTTGTTTGTTGGCGTAGGATTACTTTTTACTACACTTGGTAACTTTTTAAGCAGTATCAAACCCAATTATTTTATAGGTGTTCGTACACCATGGACTTTAGAAAACAATGATGTGTGGCGACGTACACATAGATTTACCGCAAGGTTATGGTTTGCCGGAGGCTTACTTGCATCGCTTGTAACACTAATACTTCCAACCTCCGTTGCTAACACTGCATTTATAAGCATCATGTTCTTACTAGTAGTAATACCGATTGCATATAGTTATATAATATTCCCAAAAGCTTAATCTATGAAAGCAATCATATTTGCCATTGTTAGCATACTTATACAAACCAATGTGAGTACCCAAAGCGAACTGTGACTAAAATGCTCGTTAACAATTTTTCATCGCAACAAACGTGGGACAGCAAATTATTAAGCCTTTCAACCACAGAGCTCAAATGCAAGCACAGCACGGCTTGACACTGTTTCGTTAACAGCACATGAAAGCCCTTTATCGTAGGATTAATGTGCTGTAGTGCTTCTTAGATTATGTAATAACAATGGCCATAATGCGAAAATTAACATTTTGTTAATCAATAATGAATCTTCTGATTTAAATATGTAATATTTTTAAATCGTAAAACATTAATGTGATTATATTTACAAAAAGCATTAATAATTTCACCTTTATGTTTTTCGCAGACTTCCCGAAAACTGCTTAATAAGTAGGGGCTAACAATTAAAAAATGAAAAACAAACTGATTATCACCATTTGCTTTTGTTTAATTTTTACAACCACAACATTCGTTTCCTGTAAACAAGAAAGAGTTACAAAACCACAAAATACAGAAACAGGGAAGGGGAAAACGTTTGTTGTAAACAAATCAAATGATTTAATGCTTATTGGAGCAATGAGCTCAAGCGGTCCTACGCTTACATTTAACGTCGAAGCTTTTAAAGATTCTTTAAAGACTAATGATTTATTCAACACGGTAGAAGTTGTTCAAGTTGATTATGGTATTGAAAACGGACATGAAGAAGCATATTTAACGATCATTGGAACCTACAATAACGCTACTGTAGCATTTCAATCAATTCTAGAAATAGAGAATGAGAAGTTCTATATCAATACGAACAAGAGCCAAACAGCAAATAAAACAAAGCATACCTGTGCAGGTTCACCGTGCTCTAGTTGCTCATTTGTAAGAGGCGGATTTTTAAATTTAAAAATTATAGGATGTAAATGCAGTGCTGATCCTCAAAATGGTGTGTGTAATCATACAAAAGAAACAGAAATCACTTGGATAGATACAGTTGTTACTGTTCTAATAGGTATATTATAGATAATTAAAATATAAACCTATTATTAAATTAATAATAGGTTTATATTTATTTTAACTAGTAGTTGTAAATCCATCTTAAACTTCTCAATTATTAATATAATTATCATGAAAAATTTACTGCTATTAGTCCTACTAATATTATCCTACACATACAATTCTTCTGCTCAAAATTATTCCAAAAAAGACGCTAAGAAAATAATTTCTAAAAGTGTTGATGCCATTAAAAAAATCAATTCTATTATATACCGTATAGAAAATTCAAATAAATCGTTCAGCAGTGAAGATACTTCAATCTTAGAAGGAAACTGTTCGCTTTTAAAAGTAAATAAAGACCCAATAGGCAATTACCATCGGCTACAAGCGAATTGGATTTCAAAGGGCAAGACTTCAACTGTTGTTCAACTATACGATGGAAAGAAAATCAGTAGAGGGTCTATAAATAATAATAGCATCGAAAGAAATACTATATACAATGTAGCTACCGATGGCTACAATGCGATAAATGGTAACCAACTCAGAGATTTGTTATACAACAATGCTTTTGATGTGGGTTTCATGAAACAACTAACTTCAATTATAGGTAGGTTTTTCATAGAAAATTGTATTATGATTGATACAATGTATAAAGACATAGAATGTTTTAAAATTACATACAAAATGAAAAATATGCGTGGTGAAGATGCTATACAAGACTCCTACCACCAATACATTGTTTCAAAAGAAACGTATTTACCTATCGCATATATTTTTTACGGCAACTTTAAAAAAATGCCTTTATATGAATCAACTGTGGTTGATTATATTTCTATCAACCAAATAACCGACCCTAATATTTTTACAGTTACAGAAAATAATAACGATAATACAACAGTAGTAATTACTGATAATCATACGCAAAAGCCTGTAAGCATTCAAAATATTTACAATTCGTTTGACAGTAATACAATGCTTTCGATTGTGGGTAGTAATATCAATTATCTACATGCCTTAAAAGGCAATATCATTGTACTTGATTTTTGGTATTTAAGTTGCCCACCATGTTTAAAACTGATGCCTAAAATAAATGAAATACACAACGAGTTTAAAGATAAAAACGTAGTTGTTATAGGCATCAATGACATTGATGATAGTGCTTCAATAAAAAAATTTCACAGTCTACATCAATATCAATACGCAACAACATATAGATCATCTATACACTTTGCCAATATGTTTGGTATAAATTCATTCCCAACTACAATCATTATTGACCATGAGGGTAATGTTGTTAAAACACTTACCGGTAACTATAATAACGTATCTAATGAAATTAAGAAGTCAATTCAAAGTCTGCTTAAAAAACAATGACCAACAGCACCAATAAAAAATTGATGGCTTACATTTATGCATGCTTAAATCATTCATATCTTCTTTAGCTATACTTTTATGTTGTTACACGTCCGATGCCCAAACTTTAGCAGGCAATTGGATTGGACAATTAGATATTGGCTTTGAAATAGCTGTAATGCTTCAGGTTACCCAACAGCCCGATAGCACCTACACGGCAACTTTCAGCATCCCCGATCAACGCTTGAAGTACATGCAGTGTGCCAAACCACAAATGCGTAACGATAGCATTTTGGTGAATATGCCCATGCTACAAGGTAGATTCATTGGCAAACTTTCAAAAAACACCTGGAACGGATTTTTTATACAAAGAGAGCAAATAATGCCACTAGTACTACAACGTAGTGCACAACCATTGGCATTTACAAAACCGCAAACACCAACGCCGCCTTATACCTATGCTTCCGATAGTATTATACTAGAAAACAACGTTCAAAACATTACGCTAGCAGGTACACTTACGCATCCTACTACACAACAACGCTATCCTACAGTGATATTGATTACCGGCAGTGGTCCACAAGACAGAGATGAAACTATTGGCAACCACAAACCTTTTGCCGTTTGGGCCGATTACCTCACCAAAAAAGGATATCAAGTACTTAGAATAGACGATAGAGGTGTAGGCAAAAGCAAAGGCAACTTTGTAAAAAGCACCACTTTAGATTTCGCAACTGATATACATGCTGCTGTAGATTATGTGAAAACACTCAACACAACCGATACCAATAATATTATACTCATGGGGCACAGCGAAGGCGGATTGATAGCACCTATGGCTGCCGCCGAACGTGCCGATATTAAAGGTATTATTTTACTCGCTGGCACAGGTGTAACAGGGTATGAAGTACTACGTTCACAAATCAAAGCATTGGTGATGGCGAACCGCAAAGCATCAGAAAAAAATGCTACAGCTTATCAACAACTATGGGCTACCGGTATGCAAATTGCACTACAACAAAAAGATACAGCCACTGGAATGCTAGCAGCCAGAAATGCAGTTGCCACATGGTACCAACAACATGCCGATAGTAGCCTTGCACAAGAACTTGGTTACACTTCTTTAGCAGTTGCCACCACCGACATGCTCAATAACATGAAAAGTTTTTATAGTCCGTGGATGCAAACATTTCTACAACTTAACCCTGCCGATTATGTATCAAAACTGCGCTGCCATGTGCGTGCCCTATTTGCCGCAAGGGATATACAAGTAATTCCGAACATTAACGAGCCTGCCATTTCAAAAGCAGTTGCTACGAGCCAAGCAGCATCTTACGCCACCAAAACGCTACCACAACTCAATCATTTATTCCAGCAATGTAAGCAGTGTAATGGCAATGAATACATAGCGTTATCTGAAACAATAAACCCTACTGCTTTAGCAACAGTAGGGTTATGGCTACAAGAAATTTGTACCTTACGGTAAATGCTTTTAGCGTACGAGTGTACCTTACGGTAAATGCTTTT
>DMPB01000194.1:17557-17690 GCA_003456175.1 Chitinophagaceae bacterium
GCTTTTAGCGTACGAGTGTACCTACATTTTGGCCCTCAACAACACGCATTAAATTACCCGGACGGTTCATATCAAATACAATGATGGGAAGTTTGTTTTCCATACATAAGGTAAAGGCGGTCATATCCATCAC
>DMPB01000184.1:0-144 GCA_003456175.1 Chitinophagaceae bacterium
TCCTTCATTTCATGGCTGGTATTTAAGTATGGAAATTAGCCGCCAAACCATTGGTGCCACAGAAGCGTTTAAAACACTAGGCTTACAGTGCAAAGCCGTAAGCAATGGCTTACAAACTTTTATATCGCCCTGGATCGATGGTAA
>DMPB01000184.1:388-9960 GCA_003456175.1 Chitinophagaceae bacterium
TGAAAGCGGTACTTGCTGCTAGCGGTCAACTCACCAAAGCCGATGCTGTAAGCGTTGAAGCACATGAGAAAGAATGGAACGAAATTTTTAGTGGCATTCATGGTGCGGTAGATGCTGTTGCCTTTCAAGATGGCCATATCGATTTCGATGAGTTACACAGCTTTTTTGCCATTAACAAACAACTTGCCGATAAATATGAAATGCAATGTTGGACCAACGCTGAGTCGTTCGACCGTGATATGCCGATTAAATTTTTTCCTATCAAATTTGAAAAACTACGCTTAAAACTAGAGGCTGCTCGAGCTGCAGGTTACGATAAGGCCATTACGTTTGAGTTTTCGCATTTTATGAGTCCACAATCGGCTTATGTACAAGCACATCATTTGTATCAACGCTATCAAGAATACCGCCAGCAGTTAACAAGCTAACACCATGAAATATATACTCACCAACTTACTTTTTTGCTGCATTAGCCTTATAGCATTTACACAACCCATACTCAAAAACACGGCACCTATTAGAGGCACTTGGGTTACCAACGTTGGTAGCGATGCGCTGCTATCGAAAGAAAATGTACAAGCCACCGTTGCCCTATGCAAAGCCAAAGGCCTCAATACCATTTTTGTTGTAGTATGGAATGGTGGCTACACCATGTACCCTAGTGAGGTTGTTAAAAAACACATTGGTGTAGCACAAGACCCTGTATACAAAGGTTTCGACCCTATCGCCGCTATGGTAGAAGAAGGTCATAAAGCAGGCTTACAAGTGCATGCTTGGTTTGAATTTGGTTTTTCGTATGCTTATCAAGATAGCAACAGTATTTGGGCTAAAAAATATCCGCATTGGTTATCAAAAGACGTACAAGGCAAACCGCTACAAAAAAGCCAGTTCTACTGGTTCAACGCCATGCATCCAGAGGTACAAAATTTTATGACCAGCATGGTATTAGAAGTGGTAAAAAAATACAAAGTAGATGGTATACAGGGCGATGATCGCTTACCCGCCATGCCTGCCGAAGGTGGTTACGACGACTATACAAAAAAATTATACTTCACCCAAACCAAACGCAATGCACCCGCCGATTGTCGGGAGGCACATTGGCTGCAATGGAAAAGTGATCAATTAAGTGCTTATGGTAAGCGATTATACCTTGCGGTAAAAAAACAAAATCCTAAGTGCTTAGTTACTTGGTCGCCAAGCATTTACCCTTGGAGTAAAGAACAATACTTACAAGATTGGCCTGCTTGGGTGAAAGGTGGCAATGTAGACTATGTATTACCACAATTATATCGCTATAAAATAGAAGCTTACGAAGAACAATTAAAAGCATTAGTGTCACAAATTCCTGCTAAGCAACAACATCGTTTTTATCCGGGTATTCTTACATCACTGGCTAATGGTTATCAAGTAAGCGATACTATGTTTCAACAAATGATTTCGTTGAATAAAAAATATGGCTTCAATGGCGAATGCCTTTTTTATTTTGAGTGTTTGAAAAAAATGGGAACGATTTACTAACTTATATACACGATTATCAAATGAAAAAAATATTATACCTATTAGTAGCTGCTGTAACAATCACAGCATGTTCTAAAAAATCTGATAGCACTGGCGGTGGCACCACACCCATACCACCCATTCCACCAGTAACTACCCTGTTACAATTACCTGCCGGATGGAAACTTAGTAGCACACTAGGGCTCACCTTCCCAACGGGAATACAAGTGTATCAATTCGATACAACTTATATGGGACGCACCACAAAAGCATTTTGTGTAGCTTTTGATAGTCGCAACACAAATTTAGAATTCAAACCAGTAATGGCTGCAACTGCAACAACACCAACGGCCTTTTACAATGCCGAACCTGGTGTTGTGTATGCCTGTATCAATGGCGGATTTTTTAGTGGCAATCAATCGTTCAGTACCGTTAAGTATAACAATACCGTGAGTGCACCAAATGTGAAAGCACTTACCAGAACTTTCAATGGTAACAACACAAGTTACTTTCCAACAAGAGCAGCTTTTGGCGTTAATAGCACTGGAGCCCCAAGCGCCGCTTGGATTTATCATGTGGGTACTGGTAACGATTTAATTTATAGCTACCCAATACCAAGCCCCAACGCACTGAATGTTGCCCCACAAGCCATACCTACTGCCAACTTTCCGGCAGGTGGCACTATTTGGAATACTACAAGTGCCATTGGGGGCTCACCGATGCTAGTGTACGATAATGCGATTCGAATAACTGATAGCGAAGAGTTGATTTCTGTGAACAATACTACAGACCGACCTCGTTCTGCCATTGGCCACACCAGCAACGGCATCATTGTTTTACTAGCAGTAGAAGGCGATAACAGTCCTACCTATCCGGGTATTAACCTGAATAACCTTGCAAACATGTTGAAAGATTTAGGTTGTACTTACGCCATCAACCTCGATGGTGGTGGCTCTACATCAATGGTGGTGGGTGGTACACGCACTGTTCGCCCAGGCGATGGTGGTAATGAGCGTGGTGTAATTAGTGCAGTTATCATCAAACGCAAATAAACATTTACTGTAAAGTAACCTTACGGTAAAAGGTGTAGCGCTGTAGCTACACCTTTTTTATTTCACATACTTATGTGATTGCCGGTGGTAATGCAATGATGTTGCTTTGCTTAAAATTTAAAAGCATGAAACGCACCCTTTTCACCCTAACCCTTTCATTGCTGATAGCCCTTACTGCGTGTACTAAAAAAGATGCTATCAAGCCCGTAAGCCCAACACCTATTAGCAGTGAAACCACAATCATAGAACTCAACAATCGTGAGGTGTACTACAACAGCGGCGCTCTTGCCATTGATGTAACGCAAGATGGTCGTTACGATTTAGTAGTAGGTACACAACTTGTTGGCGACCCATTGTATCAAGTAGATAAATTACAATTTTTGGTAACCAGTAGCTTTCATACCAACCTTGCGGTAAATAGATTTGAGCAAAGCCCAGTGCTAAATCATGCCGATGCTATTACTGCCCACAACATGCAACCTTACGAGTGGTACAATGCATCAGAAATTCAGCTAATGCAACGTAGCAACTTTGTAAATGGTGATGTACGATGGGATGGTTTGTGGTTGCAACGCACCAGAAAATATTTACCGTTTCAAGCAGTAAAAGCCGATGGTGTGTATACTGGCTGGTTAGAACTTACTACCGATTACAACCGTCAATCTGTTATTGTACACCGAGCTGGTATTCATAAGCAACCTAATACAACTATTTACGCTGGTTTATAGTATAATATACGATGGAACAACGCATACAATCCTTAGAACAACAAATAAAGCAATTAAAGCTAACAGTAATAGCTACTGTTAGCTTATTGCTTTTGGTATTAGCTGTTGCCTTTACAGGCAAAGCTCCTACAAGTAATATTATTAGAGCAAAGGGAATTGTAATTGAAGACGAACAAGGTAGAGATCGTATTTTAATTGGTGCACCTATACCAACTTCTAACAACAGAGTACGTACCGATACAAACCTGGTTCGAAAATACTGGGCATCAACCGGTGCCGATAGTAACGAATACATGCAATGGTATAAAAACTATCGCCACAATGGCAATGGCATTGCCATTTTAAACGAACAAGGGTTTGATAAGGTACTATTAGGCGATAGCCTGCCAGATCCTAACACAGGTAAGCGTATGTTCAGTAGTACTGGCATGCTTTGGAACGACGACCTTGGCTACGAACGTGGCGGTATTGGCGTTAATAAAACAGCCAACGGCAAATACCGCAGTGTTGTTGGTTTAGACGACGATAGTGGCGAAGCCGTACATTTATTTACTTTAGAAGATGGCACCAAAGCCCTACGCATTGCAGGCGTCAACGGTTATTTGCTGATCGGATTAAGCCAACAATCAGGTGGCCTTTTTCAAGCAAAACAACCTTTCGCTGGTATCAAATATTTTAATAATAAAGGTAAGCTTGTTTGGCAACAAGTAATGCATCAACAGCATAACAAATGACAATTTCACTAGAACATGTAGCTATTTGGACGTACCAATTAGAAGCATTAAAAGCATACTACACAACTTACTTCAATGGCATTGCAAATAATAAGTACACGAACCCTAACAATGATTTTGAAAGCTATTTTATTACTTTCAATGGTGGCGGTGCACGATTAGAATTGATGCAAATGCCAAACATACCCAACAACCTTAACAACAGTGTACAACAATACACGGGTATTATCCATTTAGCTTTTGGTGTGGCTACCATGCAAGAGGTAGATGCTAAAGCTGCTACACTACAAGCCGCAGGCTTTACGATACTTAAAGGACCACGTGTTACAGGCGATGGCTATTACGAGTTCGAAACCCTCGATCCTGATCAAAATCGTATTGAAGTAACAACAGTATATCAACCAAACACATAATACATACATACCATGCAACATGTATTTGTAATAGGCGGCAGTACGTACGATCATATCGTGCATTTACAACATTTACCGCAAGGTGTACCACAAACCATACATCAAGCTCCTTTTCATGAAGCATGTGGTTCAACAGGTGTGGGCAAGGCATTGGCGCTTACTAAATTGCAAGTACCCAATACCTTGTACACAGTTTTTGGCAACGATTATTATGGACAACAAATACAAGCATTTATTGATTCACAACAACTTCACACAATTACTACTATTGACCCTGCAGGTACTGAAAGGCATATCAATATCATGGATGCTGCAGGCAATCGTATTTCAATGTTTATCACGCAATCTTCTGAAACATTAGCACATCCTTACAACGCTATTCAAGCACAACTACTTACTACCGATGTAGTGGTCCTTAACATTATTGCCTATTGTAAGCAGATTATTCCGTTGGTAAAAGCCAGCAAGAAACCCGTATGGACCGACTTGCACGATTATGATGGCAGTAACACCTATCATCAGCCGTTTATTGAAGCTGCACAGTATATTCATATGAGTTCCGATAATTGTCTGCATTACCGAAGTGTAATGGAACAGTTGATAGCACAAGGCAAGAAATTGGTAATATGTACCCATGGTAAAGCGGGAGCAACCCTATTAACACCTTACGGTAAATGGATAGAACAACCAGCCATCAGCAATACTCCTATTGTAGATAGCAACGGTGCAGGCGATAGTTTTTTTGCAGGTTTTTTATATGGATGGTTACAACAGCTACCACTCGAAACCTGTATGCAAATGGGCGCTATTTGCGGCGCTTGGGCCGTTACAGATCTTAGTTTGTGTTACCAACAACTATCACCCAGCTTTTTACAACAACAATTAGAACGTTTATGCAACAACGAAAACTAATCGTATACATTGCTGCAAGTACCGATGGTTTCATTGCCGGCGAACAAGATGAACTTGACTTTTTATCACTCGTAGAACAAGCTGGTGAAGACTATGGCTACCAACGTTTTATAGAAACGATTGATACCGTTATTGTAGGTAAGCGAACGTACGATAAAGTATTAAGTATGGGCTATCCCTTTCCGCACAGCGATAAAGAGGCTTATATTATTACACATACACCACAAGCTAGCGAAGGCAGTGTACATTTTTATAATGGCAATTTGATAGTGCTAGTACAACAGTTAAAACAACAAAGCGGCAAGCATATTTTCTGCGATGGCGGTGCTAACATCATCCATCAATTACTAAGCCACCAATTGGTAGATGAATTGTATATCTCTGTAATACCAGTACTACTTGGTAGTGGCATTAGTTTATTCAAAAGCGGCAGGCCAATGCAACCATTACAATTAATATCGGCTACAAGCTATCCAAAGGGCTTAGTACAGCTGCACTATGAATGCTTGCCAGTTGTAAAATAATTACAATACCATTTATCGTAAGGGAACTATATCAAAAAAAGGATGGGGCTCGCCTGCGGCGAGCCCCATCCTCATAATATTGTAACAATAGCGATAATATTATTTTGCAGCAGCAAAACGCTCAGCTACTTTACTCCAATTCACCACATTCCAAAAAGCAGCCAAATAATCGGCACGCTTATTTTGATACTTCAAATAATAAGCATGTTCCCAAACATCGGCACCTAAAATAGGCGTACCCTTCACCTCAGCCACATCCATTAGCGGATTATCTTGATTGGGTGTGCTGGTAACTTCTAATTTACCATCTTTAACAATCAACCAAGCCCAGCCACTGCCAAAGCGAGTCATACCTGCATTGTTGAATTTTTCTTTGAACGCATCGAAGCTACCGAAAGCAGCATCAATCGCAGCGGCCAAATCGCCACTTGGGTTACCACCAGCGTTGGCTGCTAAGCTTTCCCAGAAAAAAGTATGATTCCAATGGCCACCACCATTGTTACGCACAGCAGCACTAATGCTGCCAGCAGCAGCTACAAGCGCTTCAATAGACTTGCCCTCATGCTCTGTACCAGCAATTGCTTTATTAAGGTTATCTACGTAGGCCTGATGGTGCTTACCATGATGTATTTGCATGGTTGTAGTATCAATATGTGGCTCTAAAGCACTGTAATCGTAAGGAAGTGGCGCTAATGTGAAAGACATAATGGTTATGTTTTAAAAATGAAATAATAGTATTTCGTGTTGCAGTGCAAAACTATTGCCAAGGCAGCTATACTCGCCATTATGGCATGTTATTTTCTCATTTAGTAAAGCCAAGGAGTAGCATCTTTGCACTGCATGACCACCCACAGCACTAAAGGAATTGTACTACGTACCGTTGCTTATGGCGATACAAGCCTTATTGCACAAGTATATACCGAGCTGTTTGGTGTACAGAGCTACATGGTAAAGGGCGTTCGCAAAGCAGGCAAAAAGGGCGGTAATAAAGCCATCTATTTTCAGCCTGCCGCCATCTTAGAGATGGAAGTATACCACAACGAGTTCAAAAGTTTACAATTCATCAAAACCTTCGACTGGGCTTATACGTACCAGCACATTTTCTTCGATGTGGTTCGTAATGCAGTAGCGTTATACATGGTAGAACTATTGCAACACTGCTTAAAACAACCTGAAGCAAACCCAGAACTGTTTTATCTCATTCACGATAGTTTGGTACATGCCGATAAAACAGATACAACAACACTTGCCAATCTGCCGCTTTATTTTACCCTACACCTCGCTGCCGAATTAGGTTTTGAAATTCAGGGGCAGTACAGTAACCAAACACCTATACTCGATTTAACTGAAGGCTGCTTTATTGCGCAAATACCAGCACACCAACATTACCTTACGGTAAATGATAGCGCCATTATCAGCGATATACAAAGCATTCATTTTTATGAAGCACTGGCTAATATTAAATTAAACCAAACAACACGAAGACAACTACTAGAAGCGCTACAGCAATACCTAGCCTTGCATGTAACCGATTTTGGTACTATTAAATCTCTACCCGTATTACAAGCCGTACTTAACTAATGTAAGCGTTGTACACTACTATGCCGCAAGCACAATACCCCTGGTTGCTTACCAATAGCAAAACTCCCAAGCGTTGCCTCCATATTTAGTGCTTTAGCGCCATTGTAAGTTGCCCACTGCAATATTTTTACCAGTGGTATCTCCGGAAAGTGCTGTTGAATGGTTTGTATTTCTTCCCAAATACTCAAACTATCATTACTGGCCAGACTATCGGTACCAAGTACCAGATAATCGTTCCACGCCAACCAGTCTGTAATAGGCGGAACTGTATGTTCAATGTATAAGTTAGCACGAATACAAATACACATATACACTTCAGGCAATCTATTATGCAACAAATGATTGTGCAACAACTCGCTGCTTAAAAAAGTATTGTGTACCAATATTAATGTGCCAGCAGGTTGTAAGTACGGCCATAGTGTATCAAGACTCGACTGACCTGAAGGCTCAAAAAAATCTGCTATAGGCACTTGCAGTACTTGATATAGGCGGTTAAAATCACTATCGGCAGGCTTAGAAAAAAATACATTTTCCGTAGGTGCTTCTTGGTTGTGTATGCTCACCACTTTGCCACTGCTATGTGCCAACAAGTTACGCACCAAGGTGGTACTAGTGCTGTAGGGTGCATGCGGTACTAACGTATTTTGTGCTGGCATTGCAGCCTCAAAAGCTTCGTACACTGCCATACCCTGCGCCAACCGAGTAGCTGCTATCGCCGGACTAAATCCGCTTACTTCAATAAAGTTATGAAACTGTAGCGGCGAGGCTAGCTTAGCAGCAATAGTTGCATCCGTATTGGCAATATCGCCAACCGCCTGAATGCCTTGCTGCCACATAGCATCCATAGCCTTTGCAGCAGCCTCATGCACTTGTACTGCAGGCATACCTCGGTGCCCTAGTATTTGCAAAATAAAATCTACCAAGCCGGTATGCTTGGGTATAAGTCCATGCAGATGGCTCAATTCAGTATGGCAGTGCACATTAATAAAGCCCGGGCATAACAAACCCATCACGGTTGTTACGTGGCCCGTTGCCGTTGGCGATAAGCTTACAATTGTACCCGTACTATCAACCGTAAGCACCCAATGCGGCGGTAGTAATGCTGTACCTGTGAAAATGCCCTCACTTGCCCGATATTGCTGGTATTGCATGGCTCAAACTTACTGCATTCAATATAACCTTACGGTAAATGAAGCCCGCAATCAAATTAGCATTGGCAAGCATGCCAAATCTTGTACCTTTGCCGCCGCCTGAGCGGCACATTTACCGCAAGTTTAGTACCTCCATGGTACACCAAAAAACCGATGTATGATTGATCAGTTAGATGCCATAGAAGCTCGTTTTGAACAAGTAGGGGTAGCATTAACCAACCCTGAAATTATCAACAATCAAAAAGAGTTTCAAGCATATAGTAAAGAATACCGCAACCTTGAAAAAATTGTTGTGCCTTACCGTGAATACAAGCGTATAAAGGCCGATTTTGATTTTGCCAAAGAAAGTTTGAATGGTAATGATGACGAAATGAAAGAGCTCGCTAAAATGGAGCTTCCTGAACTGGAAGAACGCAAAGAGCAGCTCGAAAAAGAACTTACCAAACTACTCATTCCCAAAGACCCGCAAGACGATAAAAATGCGGTTATCGAATTACGAGCCGGCACCGGCGGCGATGAAGCAAGCTTGTTCGTTGGCGACTTACTTGGCATGTACCTACGCTACTGCAACAAAAAAGGTTGGAAAACTGCAATTGTAAGTGAAAGTGAAGGTACCGCAGGTGGTTACAAAGAGGTTATGTTAGAAGTTACCGGCGACGATGTATATGGCACATTGAAATTTGAAAGTGGTGTGCATCGTGTACAACGTGTGCCTGCTACTGAAACACAAGGCCGTGTACATACCAGTGCCGCTACTGTTGCCGTAATGCCCGAAGCCGAGGAAATTGATTTTGAATTGAAAGACAGCGACGTTAAAATGGAAACTGCCCGAAGCGGTGGTGCCGGTGGCCAGAACGTTAACAAGGTAGAAACCAAGGTAATGCTTACCCACATTCCTACTGGTACGGTGGTGATATGCCAAACCGAGCGTACCCAGCTGGGCAATCGTGAAAAGGCCATGCAAATGCTCCGTACCAAAC